>CACXDR010000413.1 GCA_902766415.1 uncultured Lachnospiraceae bacterium | reverse complement strand
GGGTCTGAGGTCCAGGTCCGCAGGACGCCGAAGCAGGTGGATATGTCCACCCTGGCGAACGCAAACCTCAACGCGCGCTATACCTTCGAGACGTTCGTCGTGGGCAAGAACAACAATCTTGCGCACGCCGCCAGCCTTGCTGTGGCCGAAAAGCCCGGCGAGATCTACAATCCGCTCTTTATCTACGGGGGCGTGGGGCTCGGAAAGACGCATCTTATGCAGTCGGTCGCGCACTTCATCCTTCAGAACAACCCGAAGGCCAGGATCCTGTACGTGACGAGCGAGACCTTCACGAACGAGCTGATCGACTCGATCCGCAACAAGAACAATTACTCCACGACGGAGTTCCGCAAAAAGTACAGGAACATCGACGTCCTCCTGATCGACGATATCCAGTTCATCATCGGCAAGGAGAGTACGCAGGAGGAGTTCTTCCATACGTTCAACGCGCTCTATGAGGCGAAGAAGCAGATCATCATTTCGTCCGACAAGCCGCCGAAGGATTTCGAGACGCTGGAGGACCGGCTTAAGTCCCGCTTCGAGTGGGGCCTCACCGTGGACATCCAGCCGCCGGACTATGAGACGCGCATGGCTATATTAAGGAAGAAAGAGGAACTGGACCACATCAATATCGACAACGAGGTGATCCAGTACATCGCCGCGAACGTCAAGTCCAATATCCGCGAGCTGGAGGGATCCCTCACGAAGATCGTGGCCATGTCGAACCTGACGAAGCAGGAGATCAACCTTGAGATGGCGCAGGAGGTCCTGAGGGACCTGATCAACCCGGACGAAAAGCAGGAGATCACGCCGCAGTTCATCATCGACGTGGTCGCGGACCACTTCAACGTCTCCGTTGCGGACCTTACCGGTTCCAAGCGGAACAAGGAGATCGTGTTCCCGCGGCAGATCGCCATGTACCTCTGCCGGGAGATGACCAACGCGCCGCTGCAGCAGATCGGCTCCTACCTGAAAAAGGACCATACGACGATTATCCACGGCATCGACAAAATATCCACAGAGATACAGTCGAAAGCCGAGACGGAGAACACGGTATCCATCCTTAAGAAAAAGATCTCGGCCCAGTAATCCACGGTGGCGTCACACCTTTTGAAGGCCGTTTTCACAGGATTGTCCAAACGCGCGGATGCCTGATTTTACAGGGCTTCCGGGACTTACCAACAAATTCACAGTCCCTAAGAATAATAAGACTGAATTATCTTCAGAAAGGACCTATGGCCATGAAGCTCGAATTCAACAAGGACCAGCTGACCGCCGCTTTGGGGATCGTTTCCAGAGCCATTCCCTCAAGGACCACGAACCCGATCCTTGAATGCATCCTGTTCGATGCCGAAAGCAGGGACGGGATCACCCTGACCGCGAACGACACCGAGCTCGGGATCGAGACGAAGGTGGAGGGAAATATCATTGAAAAGGGAAAGGTGGCCCTTGACGCGAAGCTTACCTACGAGATCATCCGGAAGCTTGAGGGAGGGGACTCCCCGGTCGTGATCGAGTCCGCGCCGGACCACCAGACCACGATCTCCTGCGCGAATTCCGTTTTCAATATCCAGGGACGCGACGGAGAGGAGTTTTCCTACCTGCCCTCCATCGATAAGGAAAGCTATATCTGCCTGTCCCAGTTCACGCTGAAGGGCGCGGTCCGCGACACGATCTTCGCGGCTGCCTTCAACGACACGAACCGGATGATGGGCGGAGAGTTTATCGATGTGAACGGCACGGTCGCGCGCTTCGTCGCGCTGGACGGCCACCGCATCGCGATCCGTTCGATCGAGATGAAGGAGGATTACGGCCGCGCGAAGGTGATCGTTCCCGGAAAGGCCATGAGCGAGCTTTCCAGGATCATGACGGACGACAACGAAAAGGAGGTCCTGGTCTATTTCTCGAAGAACCATATCCTTTTCGAGTTCGGGGACACGGTCATGATCTCCAGGCTGATCGAGGGAGAGTACTTCCGTATCGACCATATGCTTTCCAGGGATTACGAGACCAAGGTCACGGTAAACAGGCTGCAGCTCCTTAACAGCATCGACCGCGCCACCATCCTGATCCGTGAGAATGACCATAAGCCGATCATCTTCGAGGTGAAGGATGACGTGAT
>CACXDR010000412.1 GCA_902766415.1 uncultured Lachnospiraceae bacterium | reverse complement strand
CATGGCGACGACCGAGGGCGACAGTTACTTTAACTACGTCGAGCATCACATGGTACGTTCGCACGGATATTTTGCCGAGCCTGCCGGTGCGGACAGACAGACCTCGGACGCCCTGGCCGAAAAGCGGAAAAAGCTCCAGACCGCGCTGACCGCGCTCGCCCAGCAGACCTACAACGACGAAGACCTGATCCATTTTACGGACGAATCGCCGGAGGCAAGGAGCCAGTTTGCGTATAACGTCGTAAAACCGGCAAATGAACAGTACAATTCCATCGAGTCCTCCCAGAGATTCCAGGAGCTCGTAGCGAAAGCGAATCCGTTCGCAAATGACCTTGATCCGGATTCCGTCATCAATGAGACAGAAGCGGAAAAGGAAGCAAGGCTCAGACAGGCAGAGCAGGACACCATCGTTTTCCGCGCAGCGGTATTCGATATGGTCACGGCACGGAAACGGGCGCATCTTGACGCCGTGTACAGGGAAAGGAAAGCCTTACATCCCTCAGAGGACCTGGTGGCCAATGCTGCTGCGGCGACGAGGCTTGCAAACAGCCTTGGGTTCGGCGCGCAGATCGAGCAGGTGACCCGCCTGAACAGCCTGGGTCCAACGGAAAAGGCGATCTACTTCAAGGCACATGCGGAAGGGATCGCGCCGAGCAGCAGGAACATTAACGACCCGGATCTTTTCGCTGCGGACGGCGCAGTCCTTGATTCCGGCTCCCTTGCGGCAAAGCTCTCCGATATCCAGGTGTTCCGTTTCCTGACAGGAAATACGGATAAAGGTCTCCGCAGCCTCAGGTTCACCATGTCCAAAGATGATCCGCCGCGTATCACCGGCGTCATGGATACGGATAATGATTATGCGTTTTCCTGTCGTCCCGACGACCCGAATGTTTCTCTGGACCCGGACAATATTCCTGCCATACGGCGGTCCACCGCGAACCGGATCCTTGCGATGACCCCTGAGCTTCTGAAGGCTTCCATCGGCGGCAGTATCAGCGGCACCGCTGTCACACAGGCGGTGACCCGTCTCACCCGGCTGCAGGACGCGATCCGGAAGGGCCTTGACCAGAAGTGGCCTGAAAAGGACGCGCTGATCGCCGGCCGCATCCATGTGATGGACGACGCGGATCTCGAGTCTCTTTCGGTCAAGCAGCTTGCGGCTGTCCAGGGGAATGCGAAGAACGGCCTGTTCTCCAGTGTCTACAGCGGCGTCGTGCTGAAGGGCGAGGCCGCGGCGAAAGAGAACAGCAGCTATCCCGGCGGCCTTTACCAGAAGGGCATGGCGGACCTTATGGAGACGCAGGCAGGCAAGGACAGCTCGCCTTCCTTCACCCGCGCCATGGAAGGCGTGAAGAAGCTGAACCGTGAGCTCGTAAGGTACATGAAGGAGGACCGTCCCCTGACAGCTGAAGAGCTGCCGAAGCTCAGAAAGCTCTACTCGGAATGCCTTGGCGACGTATCGCAGTATGTCACCAACACAAGAGGGTGGCACTGGACCAGACGCGGCGACAGGCGCCATAACGGCATGGAGACCATGCAGAACTTCATGCGGAAAGAGCTTGAAGCCCTGTACAATTACGATCCCTCCAAAAACTGGAAGCTCGAAAGGATCATAGACCACGCGCGCCAGGAAGAGGTCGTGCTCCCGGATGACAAAAAGGAGAAGCTCGGAGGCAATCTCAACAGCCGCGAGGTGATGGAGCTTAACGGGAGGAAGGGCGTTTTCACGGCCAGACACAGCTGGGACAGTTCCATGGAAACGCTCCGTGAAAGATACCTGAAGGACATCGACGCGGACCATTTCCCGGATCCCCAGATGCGCAGCGCCATGCAGGCTGCCGCGGAGGTGCTCTTTGACAAACGTGAAAGCGTCGTCAGGCCGTTCATGCTCGATGCTTACTTACTTAGTTCCTTTACAACAAAATTCGGCAGTGCCGACGAGGATTTCATGAAGCGCGCAAAAGTCAGTCAGGCGGTAAACGCGCTGAACGATGCCTTCCGCGGGAAGAATATTCCGGAGATCGGCAGGAGCCAGGGGGATTTTGCCGCCGAATTCAGGAAGAATCTTGCGGATCTTCTTGAAAAGTGCTCCCTTCTCGAAAACGAGCGTAGCCTTTATGAAACGGCCGGCATCCGGCACGGTGCCAACATCGACCAGAGAAATACAGCCATGTCCGTCACAGCGGATCTCCTTGAAAACCCCGGGATCATCGCAAGGGCTCATGACGTAAGGATCCTGCAGAACGGTCAGATCAGAGAAGGTACCTTCATGGAATGGGCAGAGGGTACTGTTGCCGGGAATAACGCCGAAAACACGAAAAGCGATTTCACCCATCCGAAGGCAAACCTTATGACGCGTGATGCCCTGCAGCAGCTTGCCGATCTCCAGGTGGCGGACTTTATCTCCGGCAATACCGACCGGCATTTAAACAACGCTATGTTCAAGCTTGTGCCGCAGAAGAACGGCGAGCTCCACATGAAAAAGGTCACCGGCATCGACAACGACCTGAGCGGCGGCAACATCAGGATGAAGGACCGGGATGATCTGAGGCATCTTGAGAAAAGAGGACAGCTTGTGTTCCCGGACAATATGCTCATGATGAGGCAGAGCACTGCGAACGCCGTCCTGAACCTCACAAAGGATACGGTCCAGGCAGCCTACCGGCCGTATCTCAAGGGGAACGGAGAGATCGACGCCCTGTGGGAACGCGTCAAGGCAGTGCAGGATCAGCTGCGCAAGGACGCAAATTACCGCTGGAAGAGCGATCATTCCCTTGCGGTGGGACATATCCGGGTCCTGGCGGATGATGATCCCATCTGGGATTCCTTCCGCCCCGGCGGTCTCCAGCATACCGCTTCCATATTTACGAAGTACGATACCATGGCGGCCAGGGCAGAATATATGAAGGCTTTCAGACCAGACAGACAGGAAGCGGTCGATCATTATCTGCGGAAGAGACTGGCGAATGATCATCCTTATGCCGATATCATGCCGAGACTCGACTATCATGTAATGCCTGAGGTCACAAAGCTTTCCTATCTGAAAGATGTGATCAATAATAAAAAACCCGGAGAGAGTGCTGAAGACTATGCCGAATTCTACCGTAACCTTGGCACGGGAAATTTTCTGAATAATACACGGTTTATGGAAAAGTGCAACACGCTGGCCGACAAGCTCAGAAACGACCTGATGACGCTCGGATATAATAATGAAGTCAAAAATTTCTTCCAGAATAACGGCCTCAGGGCGGCAGGCTTCAAGGATATGTCTGATCTTTTCTATATCGACGGCAGGCCCTACAATGAGTACGCAAGGGATCATTTTCCGGACCTTGTAAACCATGACCTGTACAAAGGAGCTAAAGGTTCTACGCTTATAGAAAATATGGACGTAGGCGTTATCATGGCTCTTCTGACCAGCGGACGCCACCATGTGGATCTTGTGATCCCCGGCATGGATAAGGAAGGCAGGATGTGCGCCGACATCACGGAGCTCACCATGGACCTTGAAAGGCTGAAAGGCACGGAAGGCAGGTTCGGTACCAGCCGGATCTCCCGCCATACGAAGCTCCTGAACGACGGCACCCGGGAGGCGCGGTTCCGGCGGATCGAAGATGAGGTAAAAAACAGGATGATCAGCGGCGCTTCGAGGCTGAGAAATCATTTCAAGCTGAAAGAAGAAACGGGCCATCCGGGCTATCCTGAATTTCAGAGCCTCAAGCGGCCGGCAGAAGAGTTCAAGGATCTCTTAAAGGATCCGCTCGCCTTCAAGGATATTGAAAAAGAATTCAGGGATACAGGAAAGCAGGCCGGTTCAGAAAAGAAACCCGTACGCGCCATGCAGAGCCTTATCCCCGGAAACGGCATGAAGGACCGCGTGGATCCCCTGCAGGACACGAACAGCGTGGGTATGACGCAGAAGAAACGGAAGTAAATGAACCGGATCGCGAATGTCCGCTTTTATCCGGCGTAAAGAAAGCACCGCATTAAACGTTTTTCCGGAGCAGACCGGAAACGGCTTGATGCGGTGTTTTCTTACAGCATAAAAAAATTTCCTTTTGTTTTCTGCAGTATCACTTTCGTATTACAATGGTTTGTATAATTACACTGAAAATAGAGTTTTTTGGAGGATCTTCTGCGGTGGTAACACGTAAGACTCCCGCAGAAGCGTAAAAAAGGAGAGGGACATGCCAAAGAGCTTAAGCACTTATCTCGAAGAGCTGAGAAGCAAAAAGACCCCCGGATATAATCCGGATAACCTGTATGACAGGATGTACCAAAGCCTTGAGGACCTGAACGAGGCTCTGAATGATGAAGAGCTCAGCGACGAGGAACGGTACACGAAGGTGAGCCGGCTGTATGACAATACCGCGAAGCTGGTCATGGACTATAACCACATGCGGGTAAGGTCCCTGTTCGGCGCCTCTGACTGGGAGCGCTCCACAGGGCTTCTCGGACAGCTTTATACGGACCTGACGGCCCAGCGCAGTATATTCAAGTCCATGGGGGAACCGGACCAGGCTCAGAACAAGAATTACCGTGATTTAGCGAATGCTTTTGAGCGCGGCTTCGGCGGCAGGGAACCAGTGCGGAATCCCGCAGCGCAGGCCGCCCCCGGAAAGCAGCCTCTTTCGGAGCTGAATCTGATCGATCTTGATAACCAGCCTCGGAAACAGGGACATAATTCCCGGAAAGCAGGCCTGAAGAAACAGGAACCTGTCATTTTCCCCGGT
>CACXDR010000411.1 GCA_902766415.1 uncultured Lachnospiraceae bacterium | reverse complement strand
TTTCCATGCTGGCGGAGGTGACGGACGGAAATTCAAGGGAGCAGGTCCTGGACGTTCTGAAGGCAAAGGACATGGGTGTCCTGCAGAGCAGGACCAGGGCGCTCTGGGACGCAAATCATCTGGATACGCCCGTGGTAAAGAGCCTTCTGGCAAACTCCATGTGGCTCAGGAATGATATCGGCTACCATGGGGATACCCTGAAAAAGCTGTCAGAGGAGTATCACGCTTCCTCCTACAGCGGAGAAATGGGATCCGGCCAGCTGAATGAACAGCTTCGGAAATGGACGGACGAGCATACCGGCGGACTCCTTACGGAGTATACGAAGGATCTGGAGCTTCAGCCGGAATCCGTGCTGGCTTTGGTCTCCACTATATATTACAAGGCGTCCTGGAATGACAGATTCCAGAAGGACCGGACAAAGGAAGGCATCTTCCACGGGCTTTCCGGGGACCGGACGGTTCCGATGATGCACCGGGACGGTATGATGAGCCTGTACCGGGCAGAGCATTTCCGGGCGCTCGGCCTGGGGCTTACGGACAGCGGGACCATGTACTTCTTCCTGCCGGAGGAGGGCCGCACAGCCCGGGAGATCGCGGCGGATCCCGAAATGATCAGGATCTGTATGGATCCCTCCGGCATGAACAGCGATTATCCGCTGGTGCATCTGACAGTGCCGGTATTTGACGTTTCCGGAAAGACCGATCTGCTGGAGCACCTGAAGAGGCTTGGCATCCAGGACGTGCTTTCTTATGAAACGGCGGATTTCAGTCCTTTGACGGATGACGTTGACCGGATCTGGCTGAGCGGCGCGGAGCACGCGGCCATGGTGAAGGTCGATGAGGAAGGCGTTACCGGCGCGGCATATACAGAGCTCGCGATGGCCGGCGCGGGGATGCCGCAGGATGAGGTGGAGTTTACCCTCGACAGGCCGTTTGTCTTTGCGGTAGCTGCCCCCGACGGTTCCATCCTCTTTTCCGGAGTCGTTCAGAACATAGAGTAGAATGGCAGGCAGAAGTCCGGACAGTACCACTTCAGTATAACTTTGCCTGTTATAATAAATCTGACAATAACGAACGGCACAGTGAAAAAACTGTTTTTGCTATTTGCGAGGGGAAAAAATGGGCTACACAGAGTTGAAAAACCAGATGATGGAGTATGTTTTCAGTGACGACGACCCGAAAAAGATCGCGGAGCGGTATATCGAATTGAATAAATATACCTCTGTCAGGCAGATTACACCGGCAGCAGAGTTCGCGCTCCATGCTGTCACCACGGAGATGACGAAATGCGATACGCCGGAGCACCGGAAACGTCTGTTTACCCTGATCGAGACCGTCAACGAAAAGCGCGAGAACTGCTTCGAGACCGCTGTCCGGAGATACGGGGAAGACCCGGGAATTATCACCGAACCGTTTTATTCCGCAGAGTCCGAAAGTCTGAACCTGATCTGCGAGGCGATCATCTTCCCTTTGAACGGAGCTGAGTCGAACACCGGAAGACCGGAGGACGAATCGGACCTGACCAAGAAGCGCTGGGACAAGATGTGCGAGGAAAACGGAATTCCCGTAGGAACCTCTTATAATGAGTTTGCAGTCAGATCGCACAAGCAGCGGCAGACGGCTTTTATGGCTGAACATCCGGAGCTTAAGGACGCACATGATGCAGTCGACAAACTCGGGCTCCCCCTTCTGGAGCCGGAGCGTCTGGATCGTCATCCGGTTACAGACAAGGACGGGAATAAGCTCGATTTTGCTTCCTACCGGGAGAGAAGAAATGAGAAGCTGAAGGATGCCTTTGATCCCAAAGTCGTCTCTTTTTTAAAGGGAGAGACCGTTTCTTCCGGAAGCTTCCCATGGATCACCTCCGCCTATATGGATATCGGCCAGGCAGATATATCGAAGCTCTCGCAGGGACAGCAGAACTCTTATCTGTTTTTGCTCGATAAACTGTACAATATGAACCGCCATGTGCGGGGAATGGGCGACGGACCGCAGGATCTTTACGGAGTAAAGGCAAAGGACTACCTGCCGGGTATTTACGATCAGGCGAGGGATTTCTGCAGGGATACCCGCAATTCCGGATCAGAACTCAATGGAGTGAAAGCGGCTGTCTACGGTATGGTGCTGGCTTTCGAGGGAATGGCTTCCGAGAAGGTCCGCGGGCTTGAGCAGTACCTGAGCCCTGAGGTCATAAACGCAGGGAAGCAGAAAGCCGCCGCGTACGCAGGGACGGTCCGGAAGAAGGAGATCAGCTTCAAGGAACTGGAGCAGGATAAGCCTGTCCGGGCGACGCCGATGCCCAACCTCTGGACAGAGGAACCGATCGATACTTTTGTTCTCGGTTCCCGGCTGGAAGACTGTACACCCGAAGAGAGGACAGAAAAAGCCAGGCTGAGAAAGGATTTTTATGTTATGGCCGGAAAGGCCGCCCAGCTGGGGCAGGTTCCCGGGAACATCCGTGAGGTCAAAAAGGCATTAGAAAAAGAGACGTCCGGAAAACTGGTTTCCGATGAAGAGATCCGGTCCTGTCTGGACGAGCATAAACAATCCATCACGAAAACCTGGGATAAGACATTTCTCTCAGATAAGCTTTCGTACCGGAAGCTGGGCCAGCTGCGGGATCTGAACGATATGCTCATAAAGACCGATCCGGCACTGCATATCAATTCCCCCCAGTTCAAAGCCTTAAAGACCGCGATGGCCGGACTTGTTTCGATGACGAACGCGAGGAATCTGGATCTGAATAACCCCGGGCACAAAAAACAGCTCTCAGCCCAGATCCAGGCAGTCCGTGAGGCCTGCGGGGCATGGCTGGACAAGGAGAACACCAAAACCA
The DNA here is from genome assembly GCA_902766415.1 of uncultured Lachnospiraceae bacterium. The sequence goes on along the minus strand of CACXDR010000411.1, from coordinate 759 downwards.
GCCGGAAAAACAACCAGCGTTACGGGCTGGTGCTGGGGATCCTCGGAAACATCGATCCCGTGGAGGCAGAGAAAAAACTGTCCGAGAACCGGTCTCCGTTAAAATATAACGGCATCAGGATCGATCCCAACAGTTTCGATACTACCCCTCTCCGCGCGGATGGAAAGACCCAGACCTCAGCTGAGATGTTAAGCCTGATGGTGACCCGGCTGGCCGGAACCAAATACTCCGGGTGGACCGAAAAAAGGAGGCAGGAATACTACCAGGCGCTTCGGGAGAAGGATCTGAAAACAGAACTCAGGGCACAGAAGGGTCCCGGGCAGCAGCATGGAATTAAAGATCACTCTATGGATGAACCGGCCCACAAAAAAAAGCACAATAAGTAATTAAAACGATGTCTGCACCCTGTCTGCTTCGGTGACTTCCCGGATCACTCTGCAGGGGATCCCCGCGGCCACAACTCCGGCGGGGATGTCCTTTGTAACTACGCTTCCCGCGCCGATGACGGAACCCGCCCCGATCGTAACTCCTCCGCAGATCACTGCATTAGCCCCGATTTATACACCGTGGCGCAGTTTTCATTTACAGAGGAAACGCAACTGCGTCCTTGTAAAGCTTCATAAGAATGGAGAGGAAGGACCGCAGACTGTCTCTGCGGTCTTCTTTATGTGTGCACAGGACGCAGGAAAAGCTCTCCTTACAGTCAACGGGGATCCAGGCAAACTGCCCGCTGTGGTCATTCAGGAATCCCGGTGCCAG
>CACXDR010000410.1 GCA_902766415.1 uncultured Lachnospiraceae bacterium | reverse complement strand
GACCGTCGGGACGGACGCGGAGCTGTAAGCCGCGACGAGCTTTCCGAGAGCCTTCGGAAGATGGCGCTCGTTGCACTCATCCTGCGCGAACTTGTCCACGTTGACCAGGGTAAGGACCGGGATGTTGAAAGCGTCGCAGAAATTCACGAGCTTCGCCGCCTTTTCCGCGCCCTCGAAGCAGATCTGCTTCTTCGAGCAGTTGTTCGCGACGACGCCGACCGTGCGGCCGTTCAGGCGCATGAAGCCGGTTACGACGCACTTGCCGTACTCGGGCTTCAGCTCCGCGAAGATGCCGTCGTCGGAAATGTTCTTGATCGCCTCGGCCTTGTCCATCTTCTCGATGCCGGCGACCGCGCGGTTCAGGTCGTCGTTGCAGACATCGTAAGAAAGGTCTTCGTCATTGCTCTGCGGAAGCAGGGAAACAAGCTTTCTGAGCTCGTCGAGGACCTCGTCCTCGGTTCCCGCGAAATCGCAGACGCCGGTCTTTGCGGACTGGAACGCCGCGCCGGCCGTATCGCACTTCTCCTCGTAGTTGCCCTGCACCGCGTTCGGGCTGTTCAGGAACAGCTTGCCCTTGGAGGACTCCATGAGTACGAAGTCCGCCATGGAGGCGCTCACTGCCATGCCGCCGCCGCAGGTGCCGAATACGGCAAGGAACTGCGGAACGACACCGCTTGCCGCGCTCTGGTACGCGAACATGCGTCCGAAGCTGTAAAGAGAATCGTTGGCTTCGTCGAAGCGGATGCCGGCGCAGTCCACGAGAGCGATCACAGGCGCCCCCATGTTCACTGCCATCTTATAGAGCCGGCTGATCTTCTTTGCGTGCATCTCCCCGATGGAACCGCCCGAAACCGCGGGATCCTGCGCATAGACATATACCAGGCATCCGTCGATCGTGCCGTATCCGGTGACGACTCCGTCCCCGTCCATCCTGTCGAGTGCAGTCCTGGCCGTGATGCCAGATCCTATTTCGACAAAGCTAGCTGCATCAAGGAGCTTCAGAATGCGGTCTCGCGCAGCTGTTTGTGAATTAGCCATACATAGCCCTCCGTTTCCGTAATAAAAAATCATACTTCGATAGATTATAGCAAAAACCCCGGCCTTTTGAAAGAGGTGCCGGGGTCTTTTCTCTCCATTCCTTACGGAATCTTTACGTTTTTTTTGTATTTTTCCCGTACAAAAAGCCTCAGGCCCAGACGAACCACAGGAAGACGTAGGCCGACGCGACGGCCGCGAGCGTATAGGGCACGCCGATGCGCATGAACGCCGGGAAGCTCACTTCATAGCCCGCCTTCCGGAGAAGTCCCGCCGCCGCGATGTTCGCAGAGGCGCCGATCGGCGTCAGGTTCCCGCCGAGCGTCGCGCCCGAGAGCAGGCCGAAATAAAAGAGGAAGGGCTCCGCCCCGAGGCTCTGCGTCACCGCGGCGAGCACCGGGAGCATGGTCGCCACATAGGGGATGTTGTCGACGAAGGCCGAGATGAGCACCGAGCCCCAGACGATGACCGTGTAGAGCCGGAAGGTGCTGCCGCCCCCGAGCTTCACGACCAGGGAGGCGAAATCCTCCACCAGTCCGGATTCCGTAAGGCCGCCGATGACGAGGAAGAGGCCGAACAGCATGCCGAGGGTCTCGAAATCGAGGCTTAGGAGCGCCTTCGCCGCCGCGCTGCTCCTCGTCTTCCCGGGAACGCCGACCAGCATGCAGAGTATCGCGAGGCAGCAGCAGATGATCCCGTTCGTCACATAGGGCGTATCGGGGATGAAGGACGCCGCGATGAGGAGCAGCACCATCAGGACCAGCATGACGGTCGGGAAATAGTGGCTCACTTCCGTCCTCTTCCGGATCATAACGAGGTCCGTGTCCTTCCGGAACAGGAACACCATCACGGGAACGGTCACGAGGGCGCCGAGCTCGACCGCGAAGAAGATGCCGGGCTTTCCGCGCATAAAGAAGAAATCCATGAAATTCATGCCGGCGTAGTCGCCCAGCATGATGGAAGTCGTATCGCCCACGAGCGTGGCCGCGCCCTGCAGGTTCGAGGAGACCGCGATGGAAAGGATCATGCCGACCGGGTCGATGTCCAGCTTCCGGCATACGGAAAGTCCCACCGGCGCCACCATGAGCACGGTCGCCACGTTGTCGATGAAGGCGGAAATGAAGCCCGCGAACAGGGACATCGCCACG
>CACXDR010000409.1 GCA_902766415.1 uncultured Lachnospiraceae bacterium | reverse complement strand
GGCGGAGATCTTTGCGCCCCTGATCCCCGCCATCATTACCGGAGGTCTTATCCTGGGCTTCCGCAACGTGATCGACTCCATGTATATTCTGGAGAACGGAACAAAGACAGTCTGCGATATGTTCCCCTTCTGGGCCACGGTGGATAATTTCCTGTGGCTTCTGGGCGAGGCTATCTTCCATATGCTTCCGGTCGGCATCTGCTGGTCCGTCATCAGGAAAAAAGGCGGCACGGAGATCCTGGGTATCATTCTCGGCCTTACCCTGGTTTCCGGCCAGCTGCTGAACGCCTACGCAGTGGCCTCCGCAACAGAGGAGACCTGGGCGAACTACACCTGGGACTTCGGCTTCACACAGGTCCATAAGATCGGCTACCAGGCCCAGGTCATTCCGGCGATCCTGGCAGCCTTCGCCCTGGTCTATCTGGAGAAATTCTTTAAAAAGATCGTTCCGCAGGTGCTGCAGATGATCCTTGTCCCCTTCTGTTCGCTCCTTCTGGCAGTTATGGCTGCGCACTTCGTGCTCGGCCCTGTGGGCTGGTTCCTCGGGGATATCGTCGCGAAGGTGGTCCTGGCCGGCATCACGGGACCTGTCAAGGCCGTTTTCGGCGCGATCTTCGGCTTTGTGTACGCGCCGCTGGTCATCACGGGTCTTCACCATATGACCAATGCCATCGACATGCAGCTGATCCAGGCCACCGGCGGCACACAGCTGTGGCCCATGATCGCCCTTTCCAACATCGCGCAGGGCAGCGCTGTTCTCGCCATGAGCCGCCTGCAGAGGAAGAACGCGGCAAGGCAGGAGGTCAATATCCCCGCCTGCATCTCCTGTTACCTGGGCGTCACGGAACCTGCTATCTTCGGTGTTAACATGAAATACAGCTTCCCCTTCATCTGCGGCATGACCGGCAGCGCCATCGCGGGATGCCTGTCCGTCCTCATGAACTGTACGGCGAACGCCATCGGCGTTGGCGGCCTTCCGGGGATCCTGTCCATGCAGGCTCCTAGCTGGGGAAAATACGCGCTTTGCATGCTGATCGCCATCACTGTCCCCTTCCTTCTGACACTGTTCATCGGCAAGCAGCGGGGCACGGATAAGGATGCCGAGCGGGAGGCCCTGGAAGCGGCGGCGGAAGAGGAGGCCGCGGCAGCGGCGGCGGAGCTGAGGGAGAAGAACGCCGGCAGGCCCGTTGATCTGAAGGCCTTCCTTTCCGGCACGACCGTCAATATCGAGAAGGTCCCGGACGATGTCTTTGCGTCCAGGACGCTTGGCGACGGCATGGCCATCGACCCTGCGGACAATGTCCTGCTCGCCCCGGCAGACGGTACGGTCTCCGTGACCATGGATGAGAGCAATCACGCGGTGGGCCTCCTTCTTGACAACGGGGTGGAGATCCTCCTGCATATCGGACTGGATACCGTGGGAATGAACGGCGACGGATTCGAGTGCCTGGTAAAGATGGACCAGCACGTCACTACCGGGCAGCAGCTGATCAGATTTGACCCGGAAAAGATCAAGGCAGCCGGACACCCCCTCATGACCATGCTGGTGATCACCGACGACGGCGGCATGAAGGAGTTCCGCTTCACAGAAGGGACGGAGGTAAAGGCCGGCGCGGATACCATCGCGGAGATCCGCTGAACACTCTTTTCACGTTGATCAGAGAAGAACTTCTCACCGGGAACCGATCGGAAAGGAGAAGAGAAATATGCAGACATTTCACGGCAGCACAGTCTACCAGATCTATATCAAGTCCTTCTGCGACAGTGACGGCGACGGGATCGGCGACCTGAACGGCATCCGCATGAAGCTTCCTTATGTGAAGAGCCTGGGTGTGGACTATATCTGGATCACCCCCTTCTTCCCTTCGCCCATGAATGACAACGGGTACGATATTTCCGACTACTGCGCGGTCAACCCGCTGTTCGGGACCATGGAGGACTGCGAAGCGCTGATCAAAGAGGCGCGGGAGCTTGGCATCGGCCTCATGTTCGACATGGTCTTCAACCACACCTCCACATCCCACCGCTGGTTTCAGAAAGCGCTGGCGGGAGATCCGGAATATATGGAGTACTATATCTTCCGGGACCCCGTGGACGGTCACGCGCCCACGAACTGGGAGTCGAAATTCGGTGGTAATGCCTGGGAGTTCGTCCCATCCCTCGGAAAGTACTACCTGCATCTTTTCGACGTGACCCAGGCAGACCTGAACTGGGAGAACCCGAAGGTCAGGGAAGAGCTGAAGAATGTGATCCGCTTCTGGAAAAAGAAAGGCATCTCCGGCTTCCGCTTCGACGTCGTGAACCTTATTTCCAAGCCGCCGGTCTTCGAGGACGACTTTGAAGGAGACGGACGGCGGATGTACACGGATGGTCCCCGTATCCATGAGTTCCTGAAGGAGC
>CACXDR010000408.1 GCA_902766415.1 uncultured Lachnospiraceae bacterium | reverse complement strand
TCGAGGTCCCGGACGAGTGGCTGAAGTACGGCTACCCCTTTGAGATCCGCCGCGACGAGTACGCCTGCGAGGTCCGCTTCGGAGGCTACGTCCAGACGCGCATGGAGAACGGCAGGCCGCACTTCTACCAGGAAGGGTGCCAGTCGGTCCGCGCGGTGCCGTACGACATGCCGATCGCGGGCTACGCGAACAATGTCGTCAACACGCTCCGCATATGGGACGCGGAGGCGGTCAACACCTTCAGCCTTGACTCCTTCGACAAGGGCGACTACCAGCGCGCGGTGGAGCAGCAGAACCTCGCGAGGAACATCACCGAGGTCCTCTATCCGAACGACAACCACTATTCCGGCAAGGAGCTCCGCCTGAAGCAGCAGTACTTCTTTATTTCCGCGAGCATCCAGACGGCGATCCGGAAGTTCAGGAAGCGCCATATCGATATCCGCGAGCTTCCGAAGTACGTGGTGTTCCAGATGAACGACACGCATCCGACCGTCGCTGTCCCGGAGCTCATGCGTATCCTTCTTGACGAGGAAGGCCTTGAGTGGAACGACGCGTGGGAGGTCACCACGAAGTGCTGCGCGTACACGAACCACACCATCATGACCGAGGCACTCGAGAAGTGGCCCATCGAGCTCTTCTCCAGGCTCCTTCCGCGTATCTACCAGATCGTCGAGGAGATCAACCGCCGCTTCGTGCTGGACATCCAGAAGAGCTTCCCGGGCGACCAGGGCAAGATCGACCGCATGTCCATCATCCACAACGGACAGGTGCGCATGGCGTTCATGGCCTGCTGCGCGGCCTTCTCCATCAACGGCGTCGCTAGGATCCACACCGAGATCCTGAAGAAGCAGACGCTGAAGGACTTCTACGATATGTATCCCGGGAAGTTCAACAACAAGACGAACGGCATCACCCAGAGAAGGTTCCTCCTTCACGGAAACCCGCTGCTTGCTGACTGGATCACCAAGAAGATCGGCGACGAGTGGATCACGGACCTCAAGGCCCTGAAGAAGCTCGAGATCTTCGCGGGGGACAAGCAGAGCCAGCAGGAGTTCATGAACATCAAGTACCAGAACAAGGTCCGCCTGGCAAATTATATCAAGGAATACAACGGAATCGATGTGGATCCGCGTTCCATTTTCGATGTACAGGTAAAGCGCCTGCACGAGTACAAGCGCCAGCTGATGAACATCCTTCACGTCATGTATCTCTACAACCAGCTGAAGGACAACCCGGACATGGACATCATCCCGCGCACCTTCATCTTCGGCGCGAAGGCCGCCGCAGGCTACCGCCGCGCGAAGATGACCATCAAGCTGATCAACTCCGTGGCGGATGTCATCAACAACGACGAGTCCATCAACGGCAAGATCAAGGTCGTGTTCATCGAGGATTACCGCGTCTCCAACGCGGAGATCATCTTTGCGGCGGCTGACGTCTCCGAGCAGATCTCCACCGCTTCCAAGGAAGCGTCCGGCACCAGCAACATGAAGTTCATGCTGAACGGCGCTCCCACGCTGGGCACCATGGACGGCGCGAATATCGAGATCGTCGAGGAGGTCGGGGAGGACAATGCCTTCATCTTCGGACTTTCCGCGGACGAGGTCATCAACTTCGAGCAGAACGGCGGCTACAACCCCATGGAGATCTTCAACAACGACCAGGAGATCCGCCGCGTGCTCATGCAGCTGATCAACGGATACTATTCTCCGGACGATCCGGAGCGCTTCCGCGAGATCTACAACTCCCTTCTCAACACGCAGAGCTCCGACAAGGCGGATACCTACTTCATCCTGAAGGATTTCCGCGCGTACTGCGAGGCGCACGAGAAGGTCGACCGCGCGTACAGGGACGAGGACGCCTGGGCAAAGATGTGCATCCTGAACACCGCGAATTCCGGCAAGTTCTCCTCCGACCGCACCATCGAGGACTATGTCCGTGACATCTGGCATCTTGAGAAGGTAAAGATCTCAGTCAAAGCTTCTAAATAAGAAAAGGAGGACCAGGCATGGAACGCGAACTTCTGAAACAGAATTTTGAAGCGCACGGCTTCGGGGTATCGTTTTTCGATACGAAGGAAGAAGCCGCGGCTTACATCCTTTCACGCGTCGGCAAGGGCAGCGTCGGCATCGGCGGCTGCATGACCGTGAAGGAAATGGGGCTTTACGAAAAGCTCGGCGCACAGGGCGCGTCCGTGTACTGGCACTGGAATGCCGCCGGTGACACGAAGGTGTTCGAGCACGCGCGTGACGCGGAGTTCTATCTCTGCAGCGCGAACGGGGCCGCCATGACCGGCGAGCTCGTGAACGTGGACGGCACCGGGAACCGCGTAGCCGCGACGGTGTTCGGAAAAAAGCAGGTGTTCTTCCTTGTCGGAAAGAACAAGATCGTGCCGACGATCGCCGATGCCCTGGAGAGGGCTGAGACGATCGCGACGAGAAAGAACGTGCTCCGGTATGCCGCCGGGGAGGAGCTTTCCGAAGACGAAATGAAAAAGCGTATGGACGCGATGGACTGTGTCGCCGTGATCTACAGAAAGCCTGTACACGGCATGGCGGCAGAGGTCGTCTTTATCGACGAGGAGCTCGGCTTCTGAACGACCCTGGCTGCGGGAAGGAATCTGTTCCTTCCCGCAGCCTTTTGCAAATGTGCAGGGAACCAGGCGTATTGGAAGCAAAGGGATCTGAACACTTCACGGCAGACGGTGACGCTTGTACGAGGTCCCGCCGCGGCACCATATGCACCGCGCTCCGGCTTCTCCACACGATAAGCAGCATCATCGACTCACCTTCGGTTCGTCGTGTTCATGCTTAATCAACCCGGGGTCAGCCTCCGCGCGGGCAGGTGCCTTGCGGTACCTCGAGCGCGTCACATTGTCTGCCGTGAAGTGCCGCCCCTTTGCCTGCCTGATACGAATTGGTACGGCACCGGACAAATAGAGTACGAAACGGGAAAGGACGGAAGATCCATGCGATACACGGATATGCACTGCGACACGCTTGAGTGGGCGTTTTTCCATGACAGGAAGGACATCTGGGACCTTCCGGAGACCATGTTCGATTTTCGCAGGTTCCGCGAAGCCGGCGGCGCGGTCCAGTTCACCGCGGTGTTCTTCCCGCCGGAAGGGATCCCGGACGACCTTCTCTATTTCGATACGGCCAGGAAAACGCTTCTTGATACGATCGCGGCGCACAGCGATGTCTTAAGCCTGGTCCGGGGAAGGGATTCGTACCTGGAAGCCGTGGGGAAAGGAAAAAGCGCCGCGCTCCTCACCCTGGAGGACGGCCGCGCGATCGGCGGACGGCATGAGATGCTCGATCATTTTTATGAGCGTGACGTCCGTCTTATCACCCTCACCTGGAACTTCGAGAACTGCTTAGGGTTCCCGAACAGCAGCGACCCGGAGGTCATGCGGAAGGGCCTTAAGCCGTTCGGGAAGGAGACCGTGGAGCGGATGGCGTCTCTCGGAATGATCGTGGACGTCTCGCACCTCTCCGACGGCGGCTTCCATGACGTCGCGGACATCGTAAGGGGACCGTTCCTCGCGTCGCATTCCGACTGCCGCGCGCTTTCCCCGAACCAGAGGAACCTGACGGACGGGATGATCCGGATCCTCGCGGAGCACGGCGGGATCATGGGCATGAACTTCTACCCGCCGTTCCTTGATCCTTCCGAAGACCCCGTTTGCACGGCGGAGAACATCGTCCGGCACATGCGCCATGCGGCAGATGCCGGCGGGACCGGCGTGGTCGCCCTCGGGACGGATTTCGACGGCATCAGCGGCAGGGTGGAGGTCAGCGCCCCCGGCAGGATGGAGCTTCTGTGGGACGCGATGAAACGGGGCGGCTTCACGGAGGAGGAGATCGACCGGATCGCCTTCGGGAACGCCGACCGCTTCCTTAAGGACGTATTGAAATAACGAACGGAGGTGCCGCGGGACCGCGGGCCTCTGGAACGGAGGATGCCCTTGAAACGCCTGTCAGTCATACAGCTGGCTTTTTCCTACGCCGGCTCCTTTATCGGGGCGGGTTTCATCTCAGGTCAGGAGATCTGGGCCTTTTTCGGGTGCTTCGGAACAGCCGGCTTCGCCGGTTTCGCGGTGGTCTCCGTCCTGTGCCTGTTCCTGAATTACGCCGCGATCGATACGATCCGGAGCACGGGCTCGGAGGAGATGGGACGTCTTCTCACTGTCGGAGAGAACCGGTCCCTGATCCTCGCGGTGGATGTGCTCCAGTGGCTGTTCCTTTTCGGGATCACGGTGATCATGACCGCCGGCGCCTCGGCGCTTTTTAAGGATATGACGGGGCTTCCCGCGGCTGCGGCCGGAGGGGTTTTCACGTTGCTTGTCCTCATCGCCGCGCTCTGCGGGCTTCAAAGCCTCGTCACGGTGTTCTCGCTCCTGGTCCCCGCGGCCGCGGTATGCACTGCGGTGATCGGCTTTATCGTCCTCCGGCGCGCAGGCTTCCAGCTGGCTCCCGCGGCAGGCAGCGGCTCCGCGCTTCTCCCGAACTGGCAGGTAAGCTGCATCACGTATACGGCCTACAACCTTTTCGGAAACCTGAGCGTGATCGTGCCCCTTGCCCGCTATATCCCGGACAGGAAGACCATGCGGCGCGGGCTGCCGCTCGGCGCCCTGTTCCTCATGCTGCTCGCGTACAGTATGATCGCCGCGTTCCTGGCCTGCCCGGAGGCAGGGCTTGACGAGCTGCCCATGTCCTTTCTTGCCCGGACGGTGCACCCGGCAGTCGGGACGATCTGCGGGATCATGATGGGGACCGGGATGTTCGGCTCCGCGCTGGGGTGCGTCCTTGCCCTGTACGCGCAGCTTTCCATCCGTTCGGACCGGGTCCGGGACAGCCGCGTCCTGTTTTTCGTCCTGGCAGGGGCTGTCTCCTTCCTTTTCAGCCTTGCCGGCTTCAGTACGCTGGTCGGGATGGTCTATCCCGTGTTCGGGTACCTGAGCATTCCGCTTTTCGTGACACTAGCGGTAAAGTGGGTCCGCCGGAAGGCGGGCAGCAGAGGATGAGCCGGCAGGAAGGCCGGACATGCCCGCTTCTGCCCGCGTAAGGCGCGGGAGGCGGGAGCAGTGCTTCTGAAAAAAGAAAAGATCCGGAAACCGTTTCGGTTTCCGGATCTTTTCTGCGTCGGGGCGACAGGATTTGAACCTGCGGCCTCACGGCCCC
>CACXDR010000407.1 GCA_902766415.1 uncultured Lachnospiraceae bacterium | reverse complement strand
TGCAGGTCTCGAAGTTTGCGCCGTGGTCAAGGTGAAGGACGATCGGGATCTCCGGATACAGCTCGACAGCAGCCTCGACCATCTTTACAAGATAGATGGAGTTTGCGTACTTTCTTGCGCCTGCGGAAGCCTGAAGGATCAGCGGGGACCTGCACTCAGCAGCTGCCTCGGTGATACCCTGGACGATCTCCATGTTGTTGACATTGAAAGCACCGATCGCGTAGCCGCCATCGTAAGCCTTTTTAAACATCTCGGTAGAAGTTACTAATGCCATTTCCCAATACCTCCGTAAAAAAATTTGAAGTTTGCTAAAAACATGTTATTATTTTAATTCAATCGTATATTTATTGCAAGTATACGCATCGAAATGCACCTGAAGTTGGCGTGGAAAAAACAACGGTTTCCCCTGTTTTCCACAGTCCGTTCCCGCCGGGCCTTCTGTCCCGGCCGCCGGAGGATGTACATGTTCACGGAAATAGAAGCGCGCGCCCTGGCCGGATGGTATCTCGGAAACCGGCGGGACCTCCCCTGGCGGGACACAGGCGACCCGGAGGATGTCTGGATCTCCGAGATCATGCTCCAGCAGACGCGCGTCGAAGCGGTAAAGGGCTATTTTGCCCGCTTCCGCGCCACGCTCCCGGATGCCCGCGCGATCGCTGCCTGCCCGGACGATACCCTCATGAAGCTCTGGGAGGGTCTCGGATACTACAGCCGCGCGCGGAACCTGAAAAAATGCGCGGAGGTGCTGGTCTCCCGCTATGACGGCAGGCTGCCCGCGGACTATGGTGCCCTCCGCGCTCTGCCCGGGATCGGCGATTATACCGCAGGGGCCATCGCATCCATCGCCTTCGGCATCCCCGTGCCGGCCGTGGACGGAAACGTTCTCCGCGTCTGGGCCAGGATAAACGGGCTCGCGGACGATGTCAGCCTTGAGGCAACGAAGAAACGCTTCACCTCCGAAATCGCCGTGCTTCTCCGGTCACTGTTCCCCTCCGCGGACGATGCCGCCGCAGGGCGGGCGGTCCCCGGCCTTACGCCCTCCGTTTTTACGCAGTCCCTCATGGAGCTCGGCGCGGTCATATGCGTCCCGAACGGGATGCCCTCCTGCGCGTCCTGCCCGGTCCGCGAAAGCTGCAGGGCCTTTCAGGACGGGACTGTCGGCAGCATCCCCTTCCGCTCCCCGAAGAAAGCCCGGCGGATCGAGGAACGCACGATCCTTGTGATCCGCGACGGGAGCCGTTTTCTCTTCAGGAAGCGCCCCGGAAAGGGACTGCTCGCGGGGCTCTGGGAATTTCCCGGCGTCCCGGGACATCTGGACGAAGAGGAAGCACTGAAGGCCGCTGCCGCGCTCGGCTTTGAGCCGCTCCGCATCCGCGCGCTCCCCGACGGGAAACACATTTTTACACACATCGAATGGCGGATGCGTGCCTACGAGATCCGAGTCGCCGGCTTCCGGGAGGATGTCCCGGGTCTCCGGGAGGATGCCGCCGGCTTCCGGGAGGATGCCCCGGATCTCCGGGAGGATGCCGCCGGCTTCCGGGAGACGGACACAGGTATCCCGGAAAAAAGCGGTTCCTGCCGCCTCATCACGAAGGACGGTCTCCGGTCCTTCGCGGTGCCCTCCGCGTTCCGTACCTGGACAGACTGGTACGCGCTGAAGGAATGAGTCTCACATTCTCTCCGGGAAAGCAAAAAACCGAAAAAGTTTAAAATAACACTTGCCATTTCCGGGGGCTTCGGTTATAATCATTTGCGTTGGAGTTATAGCTCAACTGGGAGAGCATCCGCTTGACGTGCGGAAGGTCACAGGTTCGAACCCTGTTAGCTCCACGATTTAAAAAACGTCATGAAAAAGTCCGGCAGATGCCGGACTTTTTCATTTGTCTTTTTCACCTCTGCCGTTCTCACAGCACATTGTTGTAGAATACCGTTCCGTCCGCCATCGGCCGCGGGTAGCCTACGCTCTTTCCCGTCAGGTCCGTGATCTCGATCACATAGACGCTCAGCACCTTTTCCAGGATGACAGGATCAATCTCGTTCCCGGTATAATGCGGGAGATAGGAAAGGTATTTCAGCTTTTCCTGCGGGTCTTCTATAAACCTGACCCTGCCCCTGCCGGTCACGCTCCTGAACTTCAGCTTGATCCGGTCCGGCTTGTTCGGCCGCGGCACGATCTCCGTGTCGACGACCGCGTTAAAGCAGACTCTTGGGTCGTTCCGGAGGCATTCCGGTCGGAAGCCCTCGACGGCCCCGTGGACCACAAGGAATCCGTCTCCCACGCCGAAGCTGACCGGGACCACATACGGCTCCCCCTCCGGGGTGACCATGGCAAGCTCTATATAGAGTGCCTTCTTCAGCACTTCATACATCCATTCCTTCGAGGTTACCTCTTTATCCTTTCTTCTCATAATGTGAC
>CACXDR010000406.1 GCA_902766415.1 uncultured Lachnospiraceae bacterium | reverse complement strand
TTTCCGACTCCATCTCCCCCCTTAACACACTCTCAGCCTCCGCAGTGAGGGTATCCTCCGGCGGCACATCCTCCTCCGGCTCTCCTTCTTTTTCCATAACCGGCGGCTGCGAAGGACATCCGGAACCGCCCTCTTCTCCCGCGTCGGAAACCGGGATCACAGGAAGCGTATTCGTTCCCGGCTGGAAATCCAGAGAATAGGCGGCTATGCAGTCCGGATCCAGAAACCAGCTGTTTCCGGAAGTATCCTTGGCCACGATCCCGCTCTGGGATACCACAAGGTCGGTAAAATGGAGAAATCTCCCCTGGACCAGGAGGGTGGCAGGATTACCTTTTCGGTAAAAATTCTGCAAGGACTGAACCACGGTTCTCATATCTTATGCCCTTTCATTGTCACACTCTTCTTTCCGGAAATCGTTAAAACGTCACGCCCAGCAGCCAGACCAGCAGTCCCCCCGCGATACCGACCGCGTATAAAAGGGCTGTGATCTGCAGGTTTTCCTTCTGGTCCGGATTTACCCGGAACAGGATCAGCAGACCGACCCCGGCGCCGACCAGAAGGCCGGCGATCAGGCCGCTCGCGCCAAGGACGTTCTTCAGATACATCTGGGTCAGAAGCACGGAGGCCCCGCAGTTGGGGATCAGTCCCACCAGCCCCGCCGCCAGGATCCCGGCGAGCGGACGGCCCGTGAATATCGCGGTCATCCTCTCTTCCCCGATCCCCTCAAAAGCAATGTTCAATGCCAGTGTGATCAGGAAAATAAACAGAAGGATATGGATGGTATGATAGAAGGCGGATTTTGCAATGCTGCCTTCCTCGCAGTGGCAATGCTCTTTTTCACAGAGCCTCTCGATCAGAAGCTCCTCCTCTTCCTCCGGCTGCCCGGTATTGCGTCTCCTTGTAATATGGCAGACCGCATCGATGATAAAGCCGGCCAGGATCCCGATCCCTGCCTTCACCAGTACGATATGCAGGATCCTTACCGCGGGAACCGCCGCCGATATCATTACCGGGAGCATCTCATCGGAGGTCGCCAGAAAGACCGCAAGTAAAGTGCCCAGGGAGACCGCCCTCCCCGCGTAAAGGTTGGAGGCGGCAGCGGAAAACCCGCACTGGGGAATCACCCCCAGCGCCCCGCCCCATAAAGGCCCCAGCCAGCCCGCTTTCCGGACTGCCTTGTGGACATAATCCTCGGTCCTGCTTTCCAGAAACTCCATCAGCAGGTACGTGAAGTATAAAAACGGTAAAATCTTTGCGCAGTCGATCGCCGCGTCCAGCGCGGCATCCATTATCATTTCCAAAGCCGTAGTTTCCTCATCCCTGTGCCGCGCGCCCAAAGCGCATGTCAGTGCCCCCCTGGCAGACGTTCCGGCCTGCCGGAAGCTGCCAGGTTCTTATGTCGTTCTGGGTTTTGTCCCTTTGGTGTCTCTTCCGGTCAGCTTTATTCTGGAAGCGGGATATTCCCTGCCGTTCAGGACCAGGTTTCCTTCCGCGCCCCCTGCCAGCAGATACGCCGCGTTGATCCCGTCCTGGGCCGCGAGCTTCATGCCGCGTACCCCCACCGCGGTCTTCTTCATTTCTGAGACCTCCCGCAGCAAAAACCGGATGGCGTATCCCTTTCCTGTTGTAAGCGCAAGCTGCTCCGCGTCCCCGCAGAGCCCGACAAAGACCAGCCGGTCTTCTTCCGGGAGCTTTGTCGCCGCGATGGTTTTCCGGGATGCCTCAAACTCGGTGCCGGCTACCCGCTTGCACATGCCGCTTTCTGTCACGAACAGAAGCATGGCGCCGGCCACGGCCGCCATCGGAGCCGCAAGCAGAATGGCCTCCGTCTGACTGTTGTAGTTGCTGAGATTGTCCGCCGGAGTGCCCTTGTCCCGGAGCTTCACAAGCGGGATATCCTTCACCCGGACGGCATGCATCCTCCCGGTATCCGTAAACAGGGCTATCTTATCGGTGCTCATGACCGGGAATACGAACCGGTTTTCCGTGTCCGCCGCCTCCTTGTTCCGCTCATAGGTTCCTTTGTCTATGACCTTCATGTATCCGAACCGGTCCATCAGGAAGCAAAGCTCCACTTCCTCCTGCGGGGCTTCCTCGATCACGATCTCCCCGGCGTTTTCCAGGGCGGTCCTTCTGGGGCGGCCGTATTCCTTTTTGATCTGGTCCAGTTCCCTGATGAGAAGGGCAACCATGGCGTCGTAGCTTCCCAGGATCTCCTCATACCTTGCGATATTGGCCAGGGTCTCCTTGTGCTCCTGGAGCAGGGCGTCGATCTCCAGTCCGATCAGACGATGCAGGCGCATATCCAGGATCGCGGCGGCCTGTTTTTCCGTAAAACGCAGCTTTGCCGCCT
>CACXDR010000405.1 GCA_902766415.1 uncultured Lachnospiraceae bacterium | reverse complement strand
GATGTCCTGATCTGCGGCGGGCTCGGCGACGGCGCTATGAGCGCCCTCACCTCCGCCGGCATCCAGGTCGTGGCAGGCGCGTCCGGAGACGCGGACCAGGCGGTCCGTGACTTCCTGAACGGGGAGCTCGTCTCCTCCGGCGCGAACTGTGACCACCATCACGGCGAAGGCCATGAATGCGGACACCATGACGGTGAGGCAGGCGGCTTCGGCGGATGCCATGACGGTGAAGCCGGCGGCTGCGGCGGATGCCATGACGGCGAGGACGGGGGATGCGCCGGCTGCAGCGGATGCGGCGGGCCCGCGGTCGTTCTCCAGGGTCCCAACGCGGGAAAGATCGTCCGCGTCCACTATGAGGGAACGCTGAACGACGGGACCAAATTTGATTCCTCCTACGACCGCGGCGAGCCGCTTCAGTTTATCTGCGGCGCCGGCATGATGATCGAGGGCTTCGACGCTGCCGTCGTGGATATGGCGCCCGGCGAGATCCGGGAGGTCCACCTCATGCCGGAGCAGGCCTACGGCCAGCCGGATCCCGCGGCCGTCTTCACCATCCGCCAGGAGCAGATGCCCGGCTCCGAGACCCTGAAGCCCGGTGAAAGGCTCCACATCACCAACGGCTACGGCCAGCCCTTCCCCGTCACGGTGAAGGCCATGGACGAGACCACCATCACCTTCGACGCGAACCACGAAATGGCCGGCAAGGAGCTGAACTTTAAGATCGAGCTGCTCGAAGTGCTGTAAAATAACAGGAAACCAGGCTGCCGCCGTGAATCGGGGCATCCTGTGAAAAGAAAGACCCGGCGGGAAAGCATCTGCTTTCCCGCCGGGCCTTCTTTTCATCCTGGTTTCTGTCTCACCAGACTTCCGTGTATTTGTCTCACCAGACTTCCGTGTACTTGTCTCCCAGGATATCCTGGAGCTCGTCGTAGTAGATGACCTCCATGAGATCACTGTCCTCCGTCGGGAACATCCACCGCGGCATCCAGAGCGTCAGTCCGTCGTATCCGACGTTCCAGCTGATCCCCTCCGGCCCGGACTGCCTGACCGCCTTCGCGACCGCCTCCGGGAAATCGGGCTTATGGACTCGCTTCCCGCTGGCATTGTGCGTCCCGTATCTGGAGACCATCCGCTCCGAAAGGTAGCTGCTGACCGCCTCCGGGCTCACGAACAGGTCCCCGAGCGTCAGGAGCTTTCCCGTCGTGACGTCCACGGCGTACCTGTGGGTCCTGTATTTCCCGTGGCCGTATTCGCCTACCCCGAAGGAATTGGCGTGCCCCTCCTCGACCGAGAACTGGAAGCATCTGCCGTTCAGCTCCCAGTTGTCCACCGCGTACAGGGAATAGCAGTATTTCCGCTCCGCCTTCTTCTGCGTGGAGCGCGGGAGCTTCTCCATCATCTCGTAGTCCTTCTGCAGCGTTTCCTCCGCGGTCTTTTTATAGGCGGCGCTCAGGCTGTCGAGTGTTTTCATAAGGTTCGGGTACCGGTTCGCGGGATCCGTAAAGATGAAATAACTGGTGTCAAGGGAATACTCCCATGATTTTTTCCAGCCTGCGACGATCTTCGGGTTCTCACGGCTGAACCCTGTCCCCTCCCGGTACGTCCGGTCCGAAGCCTGGACGCGCTTCATCGGCTTCGTGGAGTGGAACTGCCCGTCCGTATGGTACCCGGCGTCCCGGAAAGCAAAGTACAGAAGGTGATGCGCGGGCTCCTGGAAGCTCTTCCAGGCTGCCGGGACATTATCCCCGTTGGCAGAGGAACGGATGGTCTCCCCGGAAGCAAGAACGATCTCCGCCTCATACTCAGGCGACCCGTAGGGCAGTCCCGCCGTATGGATGTCCACCCCGTTGATCTGACCGAGGTCCGCGTTCCGGACCAGCTCCTGAAGCTCCTCCACCTTCTCCTTCGTGAGCTCGATCTCCTGGCAGAAGGAGGAGGAAACAAGTCCCGTGCCGTCTTCAAGGACCTTGAGATCATAGCTGTACTCGTCCGGATACGGCTCCTCCCTCGCCATGCTGGAGTTCACGTCGTAGGTCATGCCCTCATCGTAGAAGGAAAGCTTCATGGAACTGACCGTGAGGTCGTCGAAGGCCGTCTTCGCTCCGGGGTCCGAATGATCCACCGGCGGGGCATAGGTCGGCGCCGGCGGCGCAACGTAGACCTCCCTCCGGAACTCCACATAATTATGTCCGCCGTCACCGTCCGTGTGGGACATTGTATATGCGTTCACAATGTCCTTCTCCTGATCGTAGGACATGTCCTCAAAGAAGAAAAAGTCTTCCGTCTCGATGAGCGTCAGCTTCCCCTCTTTCTTAAAGCTGCAGTTTTCCGCAAAAGGATCGGCCCCTTCCTTCCATCTGTAGCTGACTGTCCCTTCGGTGATCTCGAGGATGCCTCCGTTTTCTTCCTGCTCATACCAGACGCCGACGGGCGACGTTCCTTTCGCCGGGGGGCCCGCCTCTCCTCCGGCCGGCGGATCCCCCGCCGGGATGAAGGGACCGTCCGGGGTGTTCGTTTTATGGCAGGCGGTAAAAAGGAGCACGCCGAGGATCATTACTGCGGCTGCCAGAAACATCTTTTTCATGTCTCCTCCGTATTTTCCTGCGGAACAGGCTCCGCGGGCAGAATTATGACTGGCTTCTGTCTTCATTATATAGGATTTGCGCCGCAGCTTCAGCTTTTAAAGGAGGATTTTTTATTTATGGGGCTGTCGCACTAAGGCTTTTTTGAAGACAAGTTCCCCCGTGTTCGGACGCTGCAGCTTACATCCGTCCGCCCCAGTCGGA
Source organism: uncultured Lachnospiraceae bacterium (assembly GCA_902766415.1). The sequence continues at coordinate 3 of CACXDR010000405.1, read as the reverse complement.
TTT
>CACXDR010000404.1 GCA_902766415.1 uncultured Lachnospiraceae bacterium | reverse complement strand
GGTTTCGACTGCGTCGAGGAAGGCACCTTCGAGGCAAACTACACGACGACCATGTCCGCGGATCTTGACGCGAGCGTCGACTGCGTGAACGTCCTCGTACACGTGGGCGACTATATCGGCCCGGGGACGCCGGTCTTCAGCATCGCGTCGAAGTCCGTCCGGGACATCCTGGATGATTTTTCCGACAAGGTGGACTCCCAGGCATCCTCGGTGGACAGCGCCCGGCAGAAGGTCGACTCGACCAGCGAGAACATCGGCAACTATACGATCACGGCGCCGATCGACGGGCAGGTGATCCGGAAGAACTACAAGGCGGGCGACAAGATCGGCTCGAATTCCGGGCAGTCGTCGAGCACGCAGCTCGCGACGATCTACGACATGAGCGCCTACATCTTCGACATGTCGATCGACGAGACGGACATTTCCGACATCCGGGTCGGTCAGACGGTCGAGGTCACGGCGGAGGCCTTTCCGGACGAGACCTTCACCGGGAAGGTCACGAACATCAGTCTCGAGAGCTCTGTCTCGAACGGCGTGTCGACCTATCCGGTCCAGGTGACCATGGATTCCACGGAGAAGCTTCTCCCGGGCATGAACGTGGACGCGGAGATCGTGATCGACAGTTCCGAGAACGCGGTCCTGGTGCCCGCGGATTCCCTGATGCGCGGGAACCGCGTGTACGTGAAGGACGATACCGTCACGGAGGCGGAGGGCTCGGTGCCCGCGGGCTTCCGCGCGGTGAAGGTCACCACGGGCCTTGTGAACGAGGACTACGTCGAGATCCTTTCGGGTGATGTTTCCGAGGGCGATGAGATCTACGTCTCCGAAAGCTCCACGACCGTCACGAACATGCCGATGGGCGGCATGGGAGGCATGGGCGGTATGGGCGGCATGAACGGAGGAGACCGCGGCGGAGGCGGCACGGGCGGCGGAGGAAACCGCGGCGGAGGCGGTTCCGGCGGCGGTCCCGGCGGCGGAAGGTAGGCAGGATATGGCAGTCAAAAGAGTCCGCCTTAAGAAGGGCGAAGTCCTCATCGACATGCAGGACATCGTAAAGACCTACGTCATGGGCGAAGAAGAGGTGCGGGCGAATGACAACAGCAGCCGCACCGTGCGGATGGGCGAGTTCGTTTCGATCGTCGGCAAGTCCGGGTCCGGCAAGTCGACGATCATGAACATCATCGGCGCCCTTGACATCCCGACCAGCGGCCGCTACTTCCTCGGCGGGGAGGACGTGGGGGAGATGACGGAGAATGAGCTCGCCGACATCCGGAACCGCATGATCGGCTTCATCTTCCAGCAGTACAACCTCCTGCCGAAGCTCACGGTCCTTGAGAACGTGGAGCTGCCGCTTCTCTACGCGCGCGTATCGGCCCCGGAGCGGAGGGAGCGGGCCATGCGACAGCTTGAGCGGGTCGGACTTAAGGAGAAGTGGAGCCACATGCCGAACCAGCTCTCCGGCGGACAGCAGCAGCGCGTCTCCATCGCGCGGGCGCTTGCCGGGAACCCGTCGCTCCTCCTTGCGGACGAGCCGACCGGCGCGCTGGATTCCAGGACTAGCCGCCAGATCCTCGATTTCTTCCGGGAGCTGAACGAGGAAGGAAACACCATCATCATGATCACGCACGACAATTCGATCGCCGTCAAGGCGAATCGGGTCGTCCGGATCATGGACGGAAAGATCAACTTTGACGGAGATTCGTCTGACTATGCTGCAATCCTTCAAACTGGCCATTAAAAGCATATGGAGCAACAAGGTGCGGTCCTTCCTCACCATGCTCGGGATCATCATCGGCGTGGCGTCCGTCATCATCCTCGTGAGCCTCGTGAACGGGTACATGAGCTATATGACGGCGAGCTTCGCCTCCCTCGGCACGAACCAGATCTCCGTGCGGCTCGTGAACCTGTCGAGCCGCTATGCGACCGTCGACCAGATGTATGATTTCTATGAGGAGCACGGGGACATCTTCTCGCAGATGACGCCGAACGTCTCCGTGAGCGCGACGGTGAAGCACGGCGGGGACGCCATGGAGAGCACCACCGTGACGGGCGTGAGCGAGGAGTACATCGACATGGTGGACAAGGAGCTGACTGCCGGGAGGTTCTTAAGCTACTCCGACGTCAGCAGCCGGCAGAAGGTCGCGGTGCTCGGGTACTACCCGGCGACGGAGCTTTTCGGATCCGCGGAGAACGCGCTCGGCGAGAAGGTCAGCGTGAACGGCTACGGCTACACGGTGATCGGCGTCGTGGAGCGCCAGGACAAGGACGGGATGGACGACGGCGGATCCGATGATTTCCTCTACATGCCGTACTCCACGGCCGTGAAGCTTTCAAGGTCCGGCATCCCATCGAGCTACACCTTCGCAACGGTGGATACCGACACGGAGACGACGGAGACCGCGACAGAGCTCCTCGAGGAATTCCTTGAGGGGATCTACAAGAACGAGCGGTTCTACACGGTCACCGCGATGAGCGCGATGCTTGAAAGCCTGAACAGCATGATCGCCCAGATGAGCCTCATGCTGGGCGGGATCGCGGGCATTTCCCTCCTGGTCGCCGGCGTCGGCGTCATGAACATCATGCTCGTGTCCGTCACGGAGCGCACACGGGAGATCGGCATCAGGAAGGCGCTTGGCGCGCGGCCGGGCGTGATCCTCCAGCAGTTCGTGCTCGAGGCGATCGTGACGAGCGTGATCGGCGGGCTCATCGGGATCGCCCTCGGCGGGGCGGTCTGCGGGCTCGTCTCAAGCTTCATGGAATTCAGCGCGCCGCCGACGCCTGCCGCGATCCTTGTGTCCTTCTCGGTATCCGTGTTCATCGGCCTGGTCTTCGGCTACATGCCCGCGCGGCGCGCGGCGAAGCTGAACCCGATCGACGCGCTGAGGAGCGAGTGAGACTGTCCGCATGATACAGAAAGACGCCGGACCCTGTCAGGGTCCGGCGTCTTTTGCCGTGCGGCCGGCCGGTTTTCCGGGAGCGGAGGCATCTTCGCCGGAAACAGAGAATTGTGGACTGCACCGGTCCTGTGTTATAACTTTTATCAGTATCTGGAAAGAATACCCCGCGTCTGAAAGCGGCGGGAGTGTTCAGCATCAGGGCCATCAGCATGATGAAGAAGTCATGAAAGGAGATTCTATGGCGGACTTTGACAGAAGCGGGCAGTTCCGCGCGCTGCTCTTAAAATGCCTT
>CACXDR010000403.1 GCA_902766415.1 uncultured Lachnospiraceae bacterium | reverse complement strand
CCGAACGCGCTGTCCGTGTCCTGCCACGCGATCCGCGAGCTCTCCGGGCTGACCGCGTACGTCCCGTCCTTCATGCGGGACGAAATGACCAGGTACTCGCCGCTCTTCGTGTCGAGGCCGTAGAAGCCGTTCCCGAGCTTCAGGTAGAGCATCCCGTTCGCGCCGAAGTAGGAAAGCGACTTCATATCCGCCGCGATCTCCTCATAGCTCCTGCCGGAGGCAAGCCACGAAAGCTCCGACACGGTGTTTTCGGACCTGTCGTACTGCATGACTGAAATGCCGCAGCGCCCCTCGTGGTCTCCGCGGTTCATGTAGCCGTAGACCAGGAAAAGGACGTCCCCCTCGTCCGTGCAGGAAAGCGCCTCGACGCCGTGCTTTTCAAAATCCGCACGGAGGCCGGCATCCTTCCCGCTCCGGAACGACCAGACGCGGACCGCGCCGTTCTTCTCCGGGTCGGCGAGCCACAGGTCCCCAGCGGAGACGAACGCGGTCTTCATGCCGTCCGGGCTCAGGACCGCCTGGAGGCCCTCCTCCCCGCTGATGCCGAGCATGAGCTTCTGACCCGCGAAATTCTCCCGGGTCCCCGTGAAGACCTCCTGCATGGAGCGGGTGTAGTCCATCATGTAGATACGCTCGGGGCCCTTCCGCATGACGAAATCCTCGGTGATGCGGAACCGTACGGGACTCCCGCCGGTGCCGGTGCCGGACGCGCTTAAGACCCGCCTCAGGATGCCCATGCTGCCGTTGTATTCAAGGATGCGGATGTCCGCCTCCCCCTCCGGCGTGAGTTCAAGCTTCCCGTAGGTGAGCTGCGTAAAGTTTGATTTGAGATCCACGCGGCCCAGGGTCGTATTGTCCCCGGTCTCGTTCGTCTCGAGGAACATGGTGTTCTCCCGCGCCGCCTCGTAATCGAAATTCCGGGAGGAGAAATCCTCCGCGAGCGTGACCATCTGCTCCGCGAGGCCGGTCTCGTCCAGCATGACCCGCGCGTAGTAGTGGATCTCGCCGTACTCGATGCCCGAGAGGATCACCTCCATGCGGTACTCCCTGCCCGGGCGCACGAGGTTCTGGATGGGCAGGACGACGCGCTCGCCCTTTTCCGTCCTCTCCCGCTCCTTTACCTCGGTCCGCTCGAGGAGGTCCTTTAAGTCCGTGGACCGGATCTCGTAGCGGATGCCCCGGATCTCATGCGTGCCGTCCTCTATGGAAAGCGCGAGCTTCCGGTCCGCGGGAAGTATGATCAAAGTGTCGGCCGCGATATCTGCGTCCGTCTCCTCAAGATACCCGCGCATGACGTCCATGCGGCGCCCGCAGGACTCCGCCCAGACGACGGGGAGCTCCGGCTCCTTAAGGATCGCGTAGGCCACGCTGCCGGTCCCGGCAGCGTTCTTTCTCGAGGAATGGAAATACCCGCCGAACGCCGCAAGAAACAGAAGGACGAGCAGCGGGATCCTGTATTTCAGAAATTTCATAGGACCGCCTTGTATTCTACAGGTTCTGTATGGCCCGGGTCTCCGGGTCATTCACAGATTCCGCAAAAATGTCATTTTTTAGACATTTGTTGATTTTCGCATTGAAAACGTTTATACTCGATTTAATTGATTAAGCAACACAACATCTGACTCTTTATTTCCGGAGGCTTTGCATGGCTGGTGACGTCATGGACCGCAGGGTCCGCAAAACAAGGGGCACGCTGAGGGCATGCCTCACAAAGCTTTTAAAAGAGAAAAAGATCAAGGAGATCAGCGTCAAGGAGATCTCCGAGATGGCAGACATCAACCGCGGCACCTTTTACCTTCACTACCGCGACGTCTTCGACCTGCTGGAAAGCATCGAGAACGACCTGTTCCGGCAGTTCACGGAGATCCTGGACCGCCACGGGTCGGACGAGGTGATCGAGAGCCCGGAGAAGCTCCTCGCGGACATCCTCACCTTCATCCGCGAAAACGCGGACCTGACCATGATCCTCCTCGGGCCGAACGGGGACATCCAGTTCCTCACCCGGATCCGCGGCGTCTTCCGTGAAAAGATCACCGATCCCCTGGCAAGAGAGCTGCGGCGGAACAAGAAGCTTGACACACGGTACTGGGAGCCCTTCGTCACGGAAGGAGCCCTGGGGATCGTCAAGGTGTGGCTTGAGAACGGGGCGGACCTTACGCCCGCCGAGCTCGCGTCCCTCATCGCGGATTACGTGAGGCACGGGGCGTCCCCGGCTTCCGCGAAGTAAATACCGGATCCCGTGAAGCTGCAGAGATAAATAGAAAGGGGCAACGGCATTCCGCCGTTGCCCCTTTTTTTGCGTTGGCGACAGGCCGGTGCGCCCCGTCCGTGCCCTGCGGCACTTAAGCGCTCCGGCGCCCGCCCGAAAGCGGTGTTACTCCGGCTTTTCGACCTGGACGATCGCTGTCTTCTGCATGGGAATGCGGCAGTTCTTGTTGTTTCCGAATTCCACGATCACAGTATCATCCGTCATGTCGATGATGACGCCATAGAAGCCGGCGGTCGTCAGGACAGAATCCCCGACCGCGATGCTCGAGAGAAGCTGCTCCTGCGCCTCCCTCTGCTTCTTCTGCGGCTTGTACGCCATGAAATAGATCATCCCGCCGAAGAACAGGACATAGATTATCCAGAATAAACCGTTGTTCATGTTTCTGATGCCTCCATACCTTCAAGTTTTCTCTTCTTGTAATCCGCGTAGCACCCCTTTTCGATCGCCTCCCGGATTTCAGACATCATTGTATTATAAAAATACAGATTGTGCAAGACGCAAAGACGCATGCCCAGCATCTCCCCCGCCTTGAGGAGATGGCGGATGTAGGCCCTGGAATAGGACCTGCAGGCCGGGCAGCCGCAGCCCTCCTCGATGGGGCGCGGGTCCAGCTCGAACCGTTTGTTGAAGAGGTTCAGCTTCCCGGCGTTCGTGTAGACGTGCCCGTGGCGGCCGTTCCGGCTCGGGTAGACGCAGTCGAAGAAGTCGACGCCGCGGTCCACGCTCTCCAGGATGTTCTGCGGGGTCCCGACACCCATGAGATAGACCGGCTTGTTCTCCGGCAGGTGCGGCACCGTCACGTCAAGGATCCGGTACATGGTCTCCGCCGGCTCGCCGACGGCAAGTCCGCCGACCGCGTACCCGTCAAGGTCCATCTCCCGGATGGTGTCGGCGTGCGCGATCCGGATATCCTCGTAGATCCCGCCCTGGTTGATCCCGAAGAGCAGCTGGTGCGGGTTCACCGTCCCCTCCTCGCTGTTCAGCCGCTTCATCTCCGCGCGGCAGCGCTCAAGCCACCGGGTCGTGCGGTCCACGTTCCGGGCGATGTACTCCTTCTCCGCGACGCTCGACGGACACTCGTCGAACGCCATGGCGATCGTGGACCCGAGGTTCGACTGGATCCGCATGCTCTCCTCCGGCCCCATGAAGATCTTCCGGCCGTCGATATGCGAGTGGAAGGTCACGCCCTCCTCGCGGATCCTGCGGAGCCCGGCAAGGGAAAAGACCTGGAAGCCGCCGGAATCGGTGAGGATGGGGCGGTCCCAGTGCATGAACTTGTGAAGGCCGCCGAACTCCCGGATCACCTGGTCCCCGGAGCGGTGCTGGTCCCCCGGGCGGACGTGCAGATGGTAGGTATTGGAAAGCTCGACCTGTGTGCCGATCTCCTTCAGGTCGTCCGTGGATACCGCGCCCTTGATCGCGCCGACCGTCCCGACGTTCATGAACACCGGCGTCTCGATCGCGCCGTGGACCGTCTCCATGTGCGCGCGCTTCGCGCGGCCGTCGCGGGCGATGATCTCGTATTTCATAAATTCTCCTTTGCAAATGTCCGGCACCCCGGCAGCATGGGATGCATCGCATCCCGGGCGCGGGGGCCTGCTCCTGCTGAGACAGAACGGGCTGCCGCACTAAGAATAGTGCGGCAGCCTCTTAAGGATCGCTGTTATGGCTCAGACCTCGGCGCCGCCGGATCTCTTCGCTGCCTTCGCGGCTTTCTCCGCAGCGGCTTCCTCAGCCTCCATGGCT
>CACXDR010000402.1 GCA_902766415.1 uncultured Lachnospiraceae bacterium | reverse complement strand
CGCTGCGCACCATGGTCTCCGTGATCTCCATGGCCTGTTCCCCGTTGTCCGGCTGGGAAATATAGAGGTTGTCGATATCCACGCCGATATTCTTCGCGTAGACCGGGTCCAGTGCGTGCTCGGCATCGATAAAGCCGGCGATGCCGCCGCGCTTCTGCACTTCCGCGACCATGTGAAGCGCCACCGTCGTCTTTCCGGAGGACTCCGGGCCGTAGATCTCGATGACCCTGCCCTTCGGCACGCCGCCGAGGCCCAGCGCCAGGTCAAGGCTCAGCGATCCCGTGGGGACCGTCTCCACGTTCATGCCGCTCCCGTTGTCCCCGAGTTTCATGACGGCGCCTTTCCCGTACGCCTTCTCGATCTGTGTAAGTGCCGCGTCCAGCGCCTTCATCTTTGCTTCTTTATCCATAGATCCTGTTCCTCCGGATGATCCGCGCGGGACAGCTCTCCGCGCGGGAATATGTGAACATATGTTCGTTCTGTAGACATAATAACGGTATCCGGGCAGGTTGTCAACCCTCCCGGCGGAAACCGTTTTTTACTTTCCTTCGTTCAGGGAACGCCCCGGCGGACGCCGGGACAAAAAACAGGAATGGCCTCCGGAACGCGGGTCACGGCCGCGGACCGGTTCCATCCCTATCTTACCACAGAAAGCGCGTATTTTCCTGCCTTTTTCGGGGCGAATGATCCTCCTCCTGTCCCGCAAGATACGCACATCCGGCGGCAAAGCCGCCCCGGTGTACGTTCTTAAATCTTTTTTAAAAAATCATTCAGACAATATTCACGCATTCCCGGAGGCCCCATGATATACTTTGACCATCAGATAAATGTAAAGACTTCTTAATCTCCCAAATCCCTTTTTGAAACCTTGGTTCCTGATGATGAAGCCCGCGCCACTCTCCGGCGCGGGCTTTTTCATATGTTTTTATTCAGTATTCCGAAAGCAGCCCGCAGAAATCGAAGGTCGCGAAATAATCCTTCGCGGTCTCGGCCCTGCGGATCAGCTGGACGCTCCCGTCCTCCTTTAAAAGAAGCTCGGCGCTCTTAAGCTTTCCGTTATAATTGTAGCCCATCGCGAACCCGTGCGCGCCGGTGTCGTGGATGAAGAGAAGGTCTCCCTTTTCGATCTCCGGAAGCTCCCGGTCCACCGCGAATTTGTCGTTGTTCTCGCAGAGGGACCCGGTCACGTCGTAAACGTGGTCCAGGGGCGCGTCCTCCTTCCCGAGCACGGTGATGTGGTGGTACGCGCCGTACATGGCCGGGCGCATGAGGTTCACCGCGCAGGCGTCCGTGCCGATATATTCCTTATAGATATGCTTCTCGTGGATCGCCTCCGTGACGAGCGCGCCGTACGGGCCCATCATGAAGCGCCCCATCTCGGTGCAGAGGGCGACGTCGCCCATCCCCTCCGGGACCAGGATCTCCTCGTAGACCTTCCTGACGCCCTCGCCGATCGCGAGGATGTCGTTCGGCTCCTGCTCCGGGCGGTACGGGATCCCGACGCCGCCGGAAAGGTTGATGAAGCGGATGTCCGCGCCGGTCTCCTTCTTCAGGCGGACCGCCTCGCGGAACAGGATCCCCGCGAGCTTCGGATAGTACTCGTTGGTGACGGTGTTGCTCGCGAGGAACGCGTGGAGGCCGAAGCGCTTCACGCCCTTCGCCTTCATGATCCTGAACGCCTCGGTGATCTGCTCAGGAGTCATGCCGTACTTCGAATCACCGGGGTTGTCCATGATGCCGTTCGAAAGCTCGAACATGCCGCCCGGATTGTAGCGGCAGCTCATGACCTCGGGAAGCTTTCCCAGCACCTTCTCGACGCACTCGATATGGGTGAAGTCGTCGAGGTTGATGATGGCGCCGAGCCGGTCCGCGTACGCGAACTCCTCCGGCGGCGTATCGTTCGAGGAGAACATGATCTCATGGCCGCGGAAGCCGCACGCCTCGCTCATCATGAGCTCGGTCATGGACGAGCAGTCCGTGCCGCACCCGTACTCCTTCAGGATATTTAAAAGGAACGGGTTCGGCGTCGCCTTGACCGCGAAATACTCGCGGAAGCCCTTGTTCCACGCGAAGGCCTGGTTCACCCTGCGCGCGTTCTCCCGGATGCCCTTCTCATCGTAGATGTACCACGGCGTCGGGTACTGCTTCGCGATCTCTCTCGCCTTCTCCAGTGTCAGGAACGCTTTCTTCTTCATTGCATGATCCTTTCTATCGGGACGCCGGGATCTCCCGGCGCGTAACACGTCCGCGCCGCGGCGCGTGACATATGATCACTGTACATGGGTATGCGTGTACAGGTGCTCCATACAGTATTCGTAATCTCCGGCGCATTTCGAGCAGTAGCGGAACTCCAGCTCCGGCGCGTCAAGCTCCGTGCGCCCGCAGACCGCGCAGCGGTGGCGCGCCGTCTTCCCGGACGATGCTCCGGCATTGGCCGCGCCTGCCCTGTCCATATTCACGATCTTCCTCTCCGGCGCCCCGCCGGCAGCCTTCCTGAAATCCGCGCGGCGCTTCATCTCCTTCGGCGAAAACCTTCCGAAGATCCCGGACACCTTGAGGAACAGGAAGAGGTTCATGAGGCTGAGGACGATGGTGACCTTCTCCACCATGCTCCCTGTGATAAAGGCGTAGGCCTCAAGGACACAGTAGAAGGCCGCGAGGTATTTCGCCTTGATCGGGATCACGAAGTACAGGTAGAACTGCATCTCCGGGAAGGTCAGCGCGAACGCGAGGAAGATCGACAGGTTCAGGTTCGACGGCGTGAGCGGCCAGACGGAACCGGTCGCGAAATACAGGATGAAGGCCGCCAGGATGTGGAAGAACACGCCCGCGAACATGAACACGTTGAATTTGAAGGTCCCCCAGACGCGCTCCAGCGTCATGCCGATGGAAAAATAGACCCAAAGGAGCAGGACGCCCCAGAGGATACTGGTGCTCGGCGGGTAGATGAGGAACGTGAAGAGCCTCCAGACCTGTCCCTTCAGGATAAGGGCAGGGTCCAGCGCAAGATACGTATAATATGCGTAGGGATTCCACACCGCGATCACGAATCCCGCCGCGTAGAGCGCGGTAAAAAAGCGCATAAGGCCCGGCACCGCGTATTTTCCGAACCTGAGTTCAAGCTTTCTGAAAAATTCCATATGCTCCCCTGGGTCATGTCCCGTCCGCGGGACGTTATTTGATCTCTGTAAAAAAATATAGTCCATTATAAAAACGCGCCTGTGTGTTTGTCAAACGACTTTCCCGCCCCAGTGTGTTCATTGAATAAAGGCTCCGCTTATGCTAAAATTGCTTATTAACGGACTGTCAGGAACAGTCCGGAAAAGATGACCTGAGTTGTCTTTCACGGAGTATGATCAGTCAGCTATGGATAACGGAAAAGAAAAAAGCGGGATCTTCACGCTCGGGATCGATATCGGTTCCACGACTGTAAAGATCGCGATCCTTGACGAAGAAAAAAATATATGCTTCTCCGACTATGAACGCCATTTCGCGAACATCCAGGAGACGCTCGCCCAGCTTCTCCTCAAGGCGGAGGAAAAGCTCGGGCCGCTTGCCGTGCGCCCCATGATCACGGGCTCCGGCGGGCTCACGCGCGCGAAGCATCTCGGCGTGACCTTCACGCAGGAGGTCGTGGCGGTCGCCACGGCGCTCAAGTTCTACGCGCCGCAGACGGACGTCGCGATCGAGCTCGGCGGGGAGGATGCCAAGATCATCTACTTTACGGGCGGGATCGACCAGCGCATGAACGGTATCTGCGCGGGCGGCACCGGCTCGTTCATCGACCAGATGGCGTCCCTCCTCCAGACCGACGCCGGGGGACTGAACGAGTACGCGAAAAACTATAAAGCCATCTACCCGATTGCGGCGCGCTGCGGCGTGTTCGCGAAGACGGACATCCAGCCCCTCATCAACGCGGGCGCGACCAAGGAGGACCTTGCGGCCTCCATCTTCCAGGCAGTCGTGAACCAGACGATCTCCGGCCTTGCCTGCGGGAAGCCCATCCGCGGCCACGTCGCGTTCCTCGGAGGTCCGCTGCATTTCCTCCCGGAGCTCAGGAATTCCTTCATCCGCACGCTCCGCCTGACGGGAGAATACATCATCGCGCCGGACAACTCGCACCTCTTCGCGGCCATCGGCTCCGCGCTGAACGCCTTTTTAAGCGTTCCGGGGACCCGCGCGGGGGGCGATGCGGGCGCTTCCGCTGCCGGGGTGAAGGAGGTCCTCACCTCCGAGCTCATCGACCGCCTGAAGAAGGGCGTCACCATGGACCACGAGGTGGCCCGCCTCGAGCCGCTCTTCCGCACGGAGGAGGACTACCGGGAATTCACCAGCCGCCACGAAAAGCACGCGGTGAAGACCGGGGACTTTGAAAGCTATACCGGGAAGCTGTTCCTCGGGATCGACGCCGGCTCCACCACGACCAAGGTCGCGCTGGTCGGCGAGGACGGAACGCTTCTATATAAATTCTACGCGAACAACGAGGGCTCCCCGCTCGCGACCTCCATCCGCGCCATGCGGGAGATCCGTGAGCGCATGAACCCGGCCGCGCAGATCGTCTGGTCGTGCTCCACGGGGTACGGCGAGGCGCTTCTTAAGGCTGCCTTCATGCTGGACGAGGGCGAGGTGGAGACCATCGCGCACTACTACGCCGCCGCCTTCTTCGAGCCGGACGTCGACTGCATCCTGGACATCGGCGGGCAGGACATGAAGTGCATCCGCATCAAGGACCAGACCGTGGACAGCGTGCAGCTGAACGAGGCCTGCTCCTCGGGCTGCGGCTCCTTTATCGAGACGTTCGCGAAGTCCCTGGACTTCTCCGTCCACGATTTCGCGAAGGAGGCGCTGTTCGCGAAGGATCCGGTGGACCTCGGCACCCGCTGCACGGTCTTCATGAATTCCAACGTCAAGCAGGCGCAGAAGGAGGGCGCGACCGTCGCGGACATCTCCGCGGGCCTCGCGTACTCCGTCATAAAGAACGCGCTTTTCAAGGTCATCAAGATCTCGGACGCGGCGAGCCTCGGCTCGCACATCGTGGTCCAGGGCGGGACCTTCTATAACGACGCGGTCCTCCGCGCCTTCGAGCGGATCGCGGGCTGCGAGTGCATCCGCCCGGATATCGCCGGCATCATGGGCGCATTCGGCGCCGCGCTCATCGCGCGCGAGCGCTACGAGGGGCAGGACACGTCCATGCTCCCCATCGACAGGATCATCGACCTCCAGTACAGGACCTCCATGACCCGCTGCCAGGGCTGCAACAACCACTGCGTGCTGACCATCAACCAGTTCGGCGGGGCGCGGCGGTTCATTTCGGGCAACCGCTGCGAGCGCGGTCTGGGACTCGACCGGAAGAAGAAGGACGTCCCGAATCTCTTTGAGTACAAGTTCCGGAGGATCTTCGGCTACGAGGCGCTCGCGGAGGAAGCGGCTCCCCGGGGCGTCATCGGCATCCCCCGCGTCCTTAACATGTACGAGGACTTCCCGTTCTGGGCGGTCTTCTTTAAGAAGCTCGGCTTCCGCACCGTGCTTTCCCCGGTATCGTCGAGGAAGGTGTACGAGCTGGGCATCGAGTCCATCCCGAGCGAGTCGGAGTGCTATCCCGCGAAGATCGCGCACGGGCACGTGACGTGGCTCATCCGCAACGGCGTGAAGACCATCTTCTACCCGTGCATCCCGTACGAGCGGAACGAGCAGCCGGACGCCGGCAACCACTATAACTGCCCCATCGTCACATCGTACGCGGAGAATATCAAGAACAACGTCGAGGAGATCAAGGAGTACGGGGTCCGCTTCCTGAACCCGTTCATGGCGTTCACGGACGAGACCGTGCTCACGAACCAGCTCATCCGGATCATGCAGGAGGAGTTCGGCATAGGCCAGGCCGAGGTGCGCGAGGCGGCGCACGCAGGCTGGCTCGAGCTTCTCATGGCGAAGAAGGACATCGAGGCGCAGGGCGAGGCGGCTATCGCGTGGTGCCGGGAGCACGGGCGCCACGGGATCGTGCTGGCGGGCCGTCCCTACCACGTGGACCCGGAGATCCACCACGGAATCCCGGACATGATCACAAGCTTCGGGCTCGCGGTGCTGACGGAGGATTCCGTCTCGCATCTCGGGAAGGTGGAGCGGCCGGTCATCGTCTCGGACCAGTGGATGTACCACTCGCGTCTCTACGCGGCGGCCTCCTACGTGAAGAATTCGGAGCTCCTGGACCTTGTCCAGCTGAACTCCTTCGGCTGCGGCCTGGACGCCGTCACCACGGACCAGGTCTCGGATATCCTGACCGGCTCGGGGAAGATCTACACGGTCTTAAAGATCGACGAGGTCTCGAACCTCGGCGCCGCGAGGATCCGCATCCGCTCGCTGATCGCCGCGCTCCGCGTGCGCGACAGGAAGCACTACCGGCGCGAGGTGAAGTCCGCGCGGTACGACCGCGTGCTCTTCACGAAGAAGATGCAGAAGGAGCGCTACACGATCCTCTGCCCGCAGATGTCGCCCATCCACTTCGACCTGCTCGCGCCTGCGATCAGCGCGTTCGGCTACAACGTCGTCCTGCTTGACAACGACAGCCGGAGCGCGATCGACGTCGGGCTGAAATACGTGAACAACGACGCCTGCTATCCGTCGCTCTGCACGATCGGGCAGATCATGGAGGCGCTGCAGTCCGGGAAATACGACCTTAAGCACACCGCGGTCTTCATGAGCCAGACCGGCGGCGGCTGCCGCGCGTCGAACTACATCGGCTTCATCCGCCGCGCCCTTGAGAAGGCCGGCATGCAGCAGATCCCGGTCATCTCCGTCAACGTGGGCAACATGGAGAAGAACCCGGGCTTTAAGATCACCCTGCCCATGGCGGTGAAATGCATCCAGGCCTGCGTCTACGGCGACGTCATGATGCGCTGCCTCTACGCGACCAGGCCCTACGAGCTGGTCCCGGGAAGCGCAGACAAGCTCCACGCGAAGTGGAACAGGATCTGCAGGAAGGCGATCTCCAAGCGCCAGCCCGACATGGGCGAGTACGGGCGCATCATCCGCGCCATGATCAAAGACTTCGACACCCTGCCGCGGACCGGGGTGAAGAAGCCGAAGGTCGGCGTGGTCGGCGAGATCCTCGTCAAGTTCTCGCCGCTCGCGAACAACCACATCGTGGACCTTCTGGAGCGCGAGGGGGCGGAGGCGGTCATGCCGGACCTTCTGGACTTCCTCTACTACAGCTTCTACAACCTGAACTTCAAGGCCGAGAACCTCGGCTGGTCGAAGAAGTCCGCGTTCCTCTGCAACCAGGGGATCCGGCTCATGGACTGGTTCCGCGCCGACGCGCGGAAGGCGCTCGCCGCCTCGAAGCATTTCACGGCGCCCGGCGACATCCGCCACATGGCGGAGATGGCGGAGGAGTTCGTTTCCCTCGGCAACATGACCGGCGAGGGCTGGTTCCTCACCGGCGAGATGCTTGAGCTTATCGAGGGCGGGACCGAAAACATCGTGTGCACGCAGCCCTTCGGCTGCCTGCCGAACCACGTCGTCGGCAAGGGCGTCATAAAGCAGCTCCGCGCTGCCTACCCGAACGCCAACATCATCGCCGTCGACTATGACCCCGGCGCGTCCGAGGTGAACCAGCTGAACAGGATCAAGCTCATGCTCGCCACCGCGATGCGAAACCTGAGCGTTTAACGAGCGAGTGCAAGACGGAAAAAAACAGTGTACGGAGGAAGCCTGCGGGCCTCCTCCGTACACTGTTTTTTTCCGTCTTATAGTGCGCGGGCACGTACAGAGCAGAACCGCAGGTTCTGCTCATGTGCACTCGCTTTCGTCGGCCATGGGGACAGTCCCCATGGCTCAACATTTGTCCTGTTACTCAACACTTTCCCGCTTTTGTGTTTGACCATGGGGACTGTCCCCATGGCCGAAACCGCCCCGGCCGCCGCCAAAGCCGCCCCGGCTGGCGGTGCCTTCGTAGGTGTTGACGGCCGTGACCTCGATCGTTTTCTCATCGGAGCCGGACGTCACGGTGCAGCTTTTGCCTGTCTCGAGGCCAGGCGCGGAGACCTGCACCATGGAATACTGCTTCGGCACGGTCCAGGAGACGAGCCCGGAGCCATCCGCGCCGGTGAGGGTAAGCTCCGTCCCCGCCGCCTGCGCGGTGTCATAATACACGGTGACGACCGCCTGCCCGGACTCGTCGGACAGCGGCTCCGCCATCCCCTGCATCCCGGCCGCGACCAGCGTGCCGCCGTTCACGAACGTGTCCCCGTTCATGTCGAGCGCGGATTCCATGCCCATATCCGAGCTGCTCACGTAGACCTCGCCGCCGTTCAGGACGATATCCCCGTTCGAGTCGATGCCGTCCCCGCCCGCGTCGATCTGCACGAACCCGCCGTTCACGGTGATCACGCACTTCTCGTTGTATTCCATCTTCAGGCGTTCACTCTCCATATCTTCCCGGCCCATGCCGCCAAAGCCGCCCCGGCCGCCGAAGCCGCCGTTTTCCGGTCTCCCGGATCCGCCGCCTTCCGGCATTTCGCCCTCCGGCATGCCGCCTTCACGCATGCCGCCTTCGGGCCCTCCGCCCATGCCGCCTTTCATCCTGCCGCCCTGGGGCGCGCCTTCCATGGCGGTCTCCGGCGCCGCAGCCTTCTCCGCGCCAGCCTCCGCCACAGCAGTCCCGGCCGAAGCCGCAGCCGTATCCTCCGCCGTTTCCGTGCTTTCCGTCTTTTCCCTCGCGTTCATCCCGTCGTCAGACGACTTCACGTACCAGGAGCCGCCGTTCACGGTGACCGT
>CACXDR010000401.1 GCA_902766415.1 uncultured Lachnospiraceae bacterium | reverse complement strand
GCGGAGGACCGGGAGACCCTGGGGTTCACCTCGATCACGATGTAGCGGAAGCTGTCGGGGTCAAGCGCGAACTGCACGTTGCAGCCCCCGGTGATCCCGAGCGCCGAAATAATGCGCAGCGAGGCGGACCGGAGCATCTGGTATTCCCTGTCCGCAAGCGTCTGGGACGGCGCGACCACGATGGAATCCCCTGTGTGGATCCCGACCGGGTCCACGTTCTCCATATTGCAGATCGTGACTACATTGCCCGCGCTGTCGCGCATGACCTCGTACTCGATCTCCTTCCAGCCGGCGATGCTCTGCTCCACAAGGACCTCATGCACGCGCGAAAGCCGAAGTCCGCCCTCCAGGAGGCTTCGGCATTCTTCTTCATTTTCCGCGATCCCTCCTCCGGACCCGCCGAGCGTGTAGGCCGGCCTCAGGACCACGGGATATCCGATCTCCGCAGCGGCCTTAAGCCCTTCCTCCACGCTGTGTACGATCTCCGAAGCCGCGACCGGCTCCCCGATCTCCTCCATGGTCTCCTTGAAGAGAAGCCGGTCCTCCGCCTTCCGGATGGTATCCGCGGAGGCGCCGATCAGCCGTACCTGGTGCTCCGCGAGGAAGCCGTCCTCATCCAGGGCCATCGCGAGGTTCAGCCCCGCCTGCCCGCCCATGTTCGGGAGGAGCGCGTCCGGCTTTTCCTTTTCGATCAGCGCCTTCAGGACGGGGACGGTCAGCGGCTCGATGTAGACATGGTCCGCGATATCCCTGTCCGTCATGATCGTCGCCGGGTTGGAATTCAGGAGGACCGTCTCGACGCCCTCCTCCTTCAGGGCCCTTAAGGCCTGCGTCCCGGCGTAGTCAAATTCTGCCGCCTGCCCTATGACGATCGGACCGGAGCCGATCACCAGGACCTTTTTTACCGACGGATCACGCATGCTCTCCCTCCATCATCCTTAAAAACTCCCTGAACAGCCCGTTCGAATCCCGGGGTCCCGGGCTCGCCTCCGGGTGGAACTGCACCGTGAGGATATTTTCCTTCACGTACCGGAAGCCTTCGTTCGTCCCGTCGTTCAGGTTCCGGAACGCCGGGACCGCCGTCCCGCCGGGCATGGAATCCTCGCGGACCGCGTACCCGTGGTTCTGGGACGTGACGTACACGCGCCCCGTCAGAAGGTCCTTCACCGGGTGGTTCGCGCCGCGGTGGCCGAACTTCATTTTGTAGGTATCCCCGCCCATGGCGAGCGCCATCAGCTGATGCCCCAGGCAGATCGCGAATACCGGCACGCCCGACCTTCCGAGCTTTCCCACCTCGCGGACCAGCTCCGGGTCCTCCTTGGGATCCCCCGGCCCGTTGGAGATCATGATCCCGTCCGGCCTGTCCATAAGGATCTCCTCCGCCGGCGTCCGGGAGGGATACACCGTGACGTCGCAGCCGAGCTTCCGGAGACTGCGGATGATGTTCCGCTTGGTCCCGGTGTCGAGCAGCGCGACCCTCTTCGCGCCCTGCCCGGCGCTCTCTGCGTCCGCGGGGTACGAAAGGACCTCCGGGACCGAAGTCCTCTTCACCACCCCCAGGACCTGGTACTGCCGGATCCGCCGGAGCAGCTCCTCGAGGGCCTCCCCCTCGTACCTTTTTGTCGTGATGCACCCGTTCATGGTGCCGTGGTCGCGGAGCCGCTTCGTGAGCGCCCTCGTGTCGATCCCCGCGATCCCCGGGATCTGATACTTTAAGAGGAAGTTCTGAAGCGTGTTCTCCGAGCGCCAGTTCGAGGGCGAGCCGGAGATCGTCCGTACGATCAGCCCGTCTGCGAAGGGCCTTCCCGATTCCATGTCATCCGACATGATCCCGTAATTGCCGATCAGGGGGTAGGTAAGCGTCACAGCCTGCCCGGCGTAGGAGGGATCCGTCAGGATCTCCTCATAGCCGGTCATGGAGGTGTTGAACACGATCTCCGAAATGACCTCCTTCGGCACGCCCGCGGACCGGCCCTCATATACCGTGCCGTCCTCAAGGATCAGATACGCTCTCATATGCCACCTCCAGTCATTCTCACGCCCGGCTCACGGAAGGC
>CACXDR010000400.1 GCA_902766415.1 uncultured Lachnospiraceae bacterium | reverse complement strand
GTAAACGGGAAGCAGGAGAGCATGGAGGCTGTTTTTCCTCTCGTCAAAAAGTACGGCGGCGTCCTGGTGGGGCTTCCTTTGGATGAGGACGGCATACCGGATACCTCGCAGGGGAGGCTTGCCATCGCCAGGAAGATCCTCGACACGGCAGCCGGGTACGGCATCGCCAGAAAGGACATCATCATAGACGGGCTCGCCATGACGGTATCCTCCGATCCCGGCTCCGCGCTTGTAACGCTGGAGACGATCCGCTCACTGAGGGAAGAGACCGGCGTCCATACGATCCTTGGTGTTTCCAATATTTCCTTCGGACTTCCGGCAAGGAGCATCCTGAACTCCCATTTCCTTTCCCTGGCCTTTGGGGCGGGACTGTCCTTCGCGATCATGAACCCGATGAGCGAGCCGATGATGCAGGCATACCGTGCTTATCTTGCCCTAACAGGAAAGGATCCGAACTTCGCCGGATTTATCGGGGCATACCAGAATTACCAGGCACCTGCCCAGGGAGCGGCTCCTTCTGCCTCCGGGCCGGGCGGCAGCGGCACACCGTCGGAGGGCGCCGCTTCTCCTGTGGGATCCGAGGCTCCGGCCGCTTCCGGGGAGCCTGGTTCCCTCTCTGCCGCCATCCTGCGGGGGCTGGAGAAAGCGGCTGCCCAGGAAGCGGAGAAAGCCCTTGCCTCGATGGAGCCCTTAGCGCTGATCAACCGCGCGATCGTGCCCGCCCTCGACCAGGTCGGGCAGGGTTTTGAGAAAGGAACGATCTTCCTTCCCCAGCTCCTCATGAGCGCCCAGGCAGCGCGCGCGGCGTTTGAGGTTGTCAAAGAAGCCCTTGCCGACGTTCCGCAGGAGAAAAAGGGGACGCTGATCCTGGCCACCGTCAAGGGGGATATCCACGACATCGGCAAGAACATTGTAAAGGTCATGCTGGAAAATTACGGATATGAAGTGATCGATCTGGGAAAAGACGTTGCGCCGGAAACCATCGTGGAAACCGCCGTCCGGGAAAAAATCCGCCTGGTCGGCCTTTCCGCCCTCATGACCACGACCGTTCCCAGCATGGAAGAGACGATCCGCCTCCTGCGCAGGGACAAGCCGGACACAAAGGTCGTCGTCGGCGGCGCCGTGCTGACGGAAAGCTATGCGCAGCGCATCGGCGCGGACTGTTACGCACGGGATGCCATGGCAACCGTACGGTATGCGGATCAACTGTTTGATACATGAAAAGGAGTATCCAATATGGTTTTCAGAACCTTTCTTTGTGCCCTTGTCGCTGCGGTATTGCTGCTGCTAAGCCTGCCTATGCTGCTTGCGGCATGGATTCTCGGGAAAATTGATCCCCGGAAAAAGGATGTCTTCTGTTATTACGTCGCAAAGATCGCGCTGTCCATCCTGATTTTCTTTACGGGCGTGCGTATGAAAGTGATCGGAAAGGAAAATGTCCCCAAAGACCGTCCGGTGCTTTTCATCGGAAATCACCGGAGCATCTTTGACATCATCCTGACGTATCCGCGCTGTTACGGACCGGTCTCGTATCTGGCGAAGATCGAGCTTTCAAAGATTCCGCTCATCTCCACCTGGATGCGGAACCTCAAGTGCCTGTTCGTCGACCGCAAGGATCTGCGGCAGGGGGCGGAGTCGATCTTCACCGCCATTGATTTTGTCAAAAACGGGGAAGCTTCCGTATTTATTTATCCGGAAGGCACCCGGAACAAAAATGCCAGTGAAACCGACCTGATGGAGTTTAAAGGCGGGAGCATGAAGGTGGCGCAGCGCACAGGCTGCCCGATCATTCCCGTGGCCATGACAAACACCGCCGATATCTTTGAGGCCCATTTCCCCTGGATCAAAGGGGCCTCGGTGATCCTGGAGTATGGAAAGCCCATCGATCCCACCACGCTCTCCAGGGAGGAGCAGAAACGCCTTGGGGAGACCACCAGGGCGGTCATGATCGAAATGCTGGAAAAACACCAGACCATGGTGAAGAGGAAATAAAGTATCTGTTCCGCATCCCATGGCGCTGAACAGAGATACGAAATAAAGGTTACTATTCAGCCGTCCCTCCCTTCATTCCAAATTCGCGCCTGTCGGCGCTTTTCCGCCCCGCTTCGCGTGGCTG
>CACXDR010000399.1 GCA_902766415.1 uncultured Lachnospiraceae bacterium | reverse complement strand
GCGGAGGCCCTGCCGAAAACAGGGGGCGGAACGGGGAAAGAAATGATATACTTGTAAGGAAAAGTGCTGGAAACAGGTTCCGGAAATGAATGGTTAAAGGCAGGGACAGGGCATGAAGAGTGAGGGACGCGCAACAGGGAAGATCCTGCTTACGATCCTTGCGGGGATCGCGGGCATCATCCTTTTCGGATATACGCTCTGGAGGGTGCAGGAGCACCTCGTGATGACGAATATCCGGGAGGAGATGCAGGAAAACGTGGCATACATCCGGGATACTTACGTTTCCCGGCAGTTCTTCTATCCGAACGCGCAGGGAAGCCTCCAGGAGATCCGGTATGAGGATCTGAAGTTCTTAAAGTACCTGAGCGAGAACGACCCGGAGTTTGAGATCTCCAACAAGTATCTCGGAATGGTCAACGAGGAGCTTGATTTTGCGGATATCCTGGTCCTTGACAGGGCCGGCAACGTCGTCGCGGCGGCTTCCGGCCGCAGGACCCCGCTGAACGCGCAGCGCTACGACCCGCTCCGCGAGTCCTTCAAGGACGGGATGATGGGCGTCGTTTCGCGCCTCTCTGACAAGGAGGCCTGGGAGGCGGAGCGGAAGCAGGGCGCAGAGGGAGATACTCTGGACCCGTACAATATGTATATCCTGTACTCGCTTGCCTTTGACGCGGAGCATGAGTTCGTGATCTCGGAGTACGGGATCCCCCTGATGTCGCTTGAAAACAGCATGAATTCCTGGGTCGGCGTCCTGAAGAACATGACGGTCGGCACGCACGGCTTCGCCTTCGTCTGGGAGGAGGGGGACCGTGAGCTTGCCTACTATCCGGACGAGACGCTGCGGTTCCAGGATGTGTCCGTGCTGGGCATGGATATGGACAGGATCGCCGACGGTACCTACTGCAGGAATACCGTCAACGGCGAGGACGTGTTCCTTTATACAAGGTACTATGAAGAGCTGGGGACGTGGATCGCGTGCGCGGTTCCCGAAAAGGAGCTTCATGCCTCCATGATCAGCGGGAGCGTTATCCCGGCGCTGGTCTTTGCCCTGATCGCCGCGGATGTGATCTTTTACGCCATCCTCCTGCTCCGGCAGAGAAAGATCCAGAGCACGACCGGTTTTGCGGGCGCGGGCTTCGTGCAGCCTTACTGCAGCCGGCACCGCCGGTTCGGCGTATACTCCGTCTTCATGGTCCTGATCATTTTCTTCTTTACCTTCTATGTCGACACGCTGTTCCACATGTCGACCTGGGCGGATGACAGCAAACGGCAGCTGGACCTTGTCCGGGAGCGCCTTGAGGAAAGCGAGAACAACGCCAGGGCCTTCGCGGAACAGCTCGAGCTCGACAAGTACCGGCAGATGAACCTTCTGGTGCTGTTTATGGAAAAGCACCCGGAAATGGTCGGAGAGCATTTTATCAACGAGGTCGCCGCGGTGCTGGACATCCGTGACCTGACGGTCTTTGACCGCGAGGGAAGGATCAGGACCACCTGCTCGGACGAACGGTACCGTTACTACGACACGAGGACCATCGCGGACGGCCTCGACAAGCTCACGGAAGGCATGTCGGCGGCATCCAGAACCAGGGATATCTACAGCTGGATGGGCAACGGCGGGTTCGTGACGCTTCTTCCGGTCTATGACGCGGCCGGAGGCCTGGACGGGTACGTGTACGCGCGGTGCTTCCTTGACCAGGCGCGCCAGGTCATAGAAAACTGCGATCCCGCCAGGACCATGGACCTGGTCTCCCCGGGCGAGAACGGCTTCGTGTTCGCGGTGGACAAGGAAAACGCGACGTTCAGCTATTACCCGGAGCCGGACCTGATCGGCAGGAACGTCATGGAATACGGGCTCCGCGAGAACCAGATCCGGGACAACTACAACGATTTCATCAACATCCAGCGCAGGACCTGCTACGTGGCGACCGGGCTCATCGGGAAGGACCTGATCTACTACGCGATCGGCGAGAAGGACCTGTTCCGGCAGAGGCTGCCGCTTTCCCTGATCAGCGCGGCGGCAGCGCTGGTCTGCCTCTTCATCACAGGCCTCCCGCTGTATTCCAGCGGGGATGACGTCGAGGTGGCGCAGCCGGACGAGGAGGAGCTTGCGTACAGGGAAAAGCCTGTTTCCGCGGAGTACAGGGCATTTTCCGTCCTGACATACTATGCCGCGGGCTTCGCTGCCATGTTCACGCTGTACAGCCTTCTTCATAACAGAGGCTCCCAGAGCAGCGTCCTTGACTACGTCATGGACGGCAACTGGGAGCATGGGCTGAACGTATTCGCGCTGACTGCGTCGATACAGACGCTGTGTGCCGGCGGCATCATCCTTTTCCTCGGGCGCAGGTTCGTGAACGCCCTGGCGAATATCCTGTCGCTCCGCGGCGGGACGATCATCCGGATGCTCTGGAGCCTTGCCGCTTACATCGGGATCTTTTTCCTCGCGTACCGCTGCCTTGTCTTCTCCGGGATGAACCCGACAACGCTGATGGCGTCCGCCGGGATCGTTTCCGTCGTCATAGGCATAGGCGCCAACAGCCTGGTAGGCGATATCCTTGCCGGGATCTTCCTCCTGATGGAGGGGGACATCCAGGTGGGCGATGTCGTCAAGGTCGGGGATTTCCGCGGCTTCGTGCAGGAGATGGGGATCCGCAGGACCAGGATCTTCGACATGGACACCGAGGACGTCAAGGTCTTCCCGAACAAGAACATGCAGGACGTCGTCAACATGTCCGAGAACGCGTCGATCGTCGGCCTGAAGTTCTGTATCAGCTACGAGGAGGACCTGGAGCGCGTCGAGAAGCTCCTGACGGAGGAGTTGAAGACGATGTACGGGCAGATCCCGCACCTCCTCGGGGAGCCGAGGTATTTAGGGCTCCGTGCCATGGAGGACAGCGGCATCATCCTTCTCTGCACGGCGCGGTGCCATGAGGCGAACCGCTTCCGCGTTGAGCGCGAGATCAACCGGCGGGTCTACCTGATGTTCCAGAAGAACGGGATCGAGATCCCGTACCCGCAGGTGACGGTGCACCAGGGGAAGTGAGGGCGGCAGGCGCTCATGCCTCGATCACGTCGATCACCTCGCCGATAAACATGTAGTGGACGTCCCCGTCCGCGTAGAAGCCGTTCCGGACGTCCTCCGGCATGGCCTCGAGGTCCATGAACTGCTTATAGCGCTTTCTGCAGAGAAGGGTGACGCTTGCCTGTGAAAAGCCCATGCTTTCCCCGACCGGCTTCGGCGTCAGGTGCGTAAGGGCGATTTTGTCGCAGTCGCGGCCGGATTTGGTGCCGAGGATGGAGAGATCCGCCTTGAACTCATCCGGGAAAATGCTTACGGTGAAGTAGTCGTTCCGGTCCATGAACTCCAGCGTGTAGCGGCTCTCGCGGACGTAGACGGTGACGGCGGGCTTGTTCCACATGCGGCCCACGCCGCACCAGCCGATGGTCATGGTGTTGAAGCTGTCCGGCGTGCCTGCGGTGAGCAGGGCCCAGTTGGTGCCGAATACGGACAAAGCGTCGGGGGAAAATGCTTTCATGATGAAGCCTCCTTTTCTGGAATAACGAAGATTGCCGCTTTCATCATAGCACACTGCGGGCGGGAGGAATAACAGGAATCGCTGTCACGGGCGGTCCCGGGAATTACTTTTCACGGCCGTATCATGTATACTGGTAAAGAGGATAATGCTCCTGCGGGCAGCCGGTGCATGCCGGCATGAGGATAATGCTCCTGCGGGCGCAGGGGGATCAGGGTCCATGGAAGAGGATCCGGGAAAATTCGGGAGGGAGGCGCGTTATGGAAGCAAACGAACCGGTGGAGAGAAGCATAGCGAAGAAGACGACCACGGCGAGGAAGACGGCTGCGGCGAAGACGACCACGGCAAAGACCACTGCGGCAAAGACGACAGCGGCGAAGACAACTGCGGCAAAGACGGCTGCGGCGAAGACAACTGCGGCAAAGACCACTGCGGCAAAGACGACAGCGGCGAAAACAGCAGCGGCAAAGAAGCCTGCGGCGGCAGCGAAGAAGCCTGCAGCGGCGGCGAAGAAGCCGGCAGCCACGGCGAAAAAGCCGGCAGCAGCGGCAAAGACGTCCGCGGCAGCGCAGCCCAGGCTCACCGCGGAGGAGAAGAAGCTGATCCAGAACTACAGGAAATGCAATGAGGTCACGAAGGCCATGATCTCCACGGCAGTGGAGAAGGTGAGCGGCGCCGTCGGGAAGACGGGAGCATCGTCCTCCGCGCAGGGCGCGGCGGATCTCGGGGCGCTCGGAAGCCTCCTCAGCATGTTCGGGGGAAAGTCCTGAGCGGACGGAAAAAGCATGAAAAGGCGGCTGCCGCGCGTTTAGCGCTGCAGCCGCCTGTGCTGATGAAGTGCCGTGCCCGGTATGCCGGCGTATGTGTGCCTGCCGGACGGGGATCTGCCTGACAGGGGACCTGCCTGAAGGGGATCAGCCGGTCAGCCCTTGAGTGCGGCGATCATGGAATAGTTCGAGTCGACCGCGCGGATCACGCGGGCCATCGCGCT
>CACXDR010000398.1 GCA_902766415.1 uncultured Lachnospiraceae bacterium | reverse complement strand
GGAGAGTACGACGCGCTTGACGGGCTGAGCCAGGCGCCCGGCGTCCCCGAGCGGAAGCCCCTGAAGGAAAACGGGCCGGGGCACGGGTGCGGGCACTGCGCGCTCGGGACGGCGGCGCTTTCCGCGGCGGTCGTCGTGAAGAAGTATCTCGAGCGGACCGGGTCCGGGGGGACGGTCGTCTTTTACGGATGTCCCGCGGAGGAGGGGGCCGGAGCCAAGCAGTTCATGGCCCGGGCCGGCGTGTTTGACCGCGTCGACTTTGCCTTTACCTGGCACCCGTCCACGATGAACGAGGTCACCCAGGACGCAAGCACGGCGATCATGGGCGCCGTCTTTGAGTTCACCGGCAAGGCCGCGCACGCGGGAGGGTCCCCGTGGCTCGGAAGAAGCGCGCTTGACGCCTGCGAGCTTATGAACATCGGGTGCAATTACCTGCGCGAGCATATCCCGGACGGCCAGCGCATCCACTACGCCTACGGCAACGCGGGGGGCACCGCTCCGAACGTGGTGCCTGCCTACGCGAAGATCAAATACGAGGTCCGCGCGAAGAACGTCAGCGAGGTGAAGGAGCTCTTCCGGCGGGTCGTACAGGTGGCGGATGGCGCGGCCCGCATGACGGAGACGGAGATGAATCACTCTGTCACCATGGCGTTCTCGGATTTCATGACGAACACGGTCCTGGGCAGGACCGCCGCCGCCTGCATGAAGGAGCTCGGCGCACCGGACTGGGACGAGGAGGACTATGCCCTCGCGAAGCGTTTCCTTCTTTCCCACGACGAACAGACGCTTGACGGCATCCGGCAGGAGATCCGCGAAATGTTCGGCGGGGACCGGGAGGACGCGGTGCTTTCAAGGCCGCTCCACGCGGACGTCCTTCCCTATGAGCCCTGGAAGGGGAAAGCTGAGGGCGGCTCGACGGACGTCGGTGACGTGAGCTATGTCGTGCCTACAGCGGAGATCCGCGTGGCCTGCGCATGCCTTGGCACAAGGGCCCACACCTGGCAGATGACCGGGCAGGCAGGCTCAAGGATCGCGCATAAGGGCCTGCTCCGCGCGGCGGAGATCATGGCGCTTGCCTGCATCCGCCTGGCCCGCGACCCTGACGCCCTGGCCCGCGCGAAGGCGGAGACCATGAAGCGGAACGGCGGGGCATATGTTTGCCCGCTCCCGGATTCCGTAAAGCCGCCGATCGGACTCTATTGAAACCGCCGTTTTTTTGGCGGTTTTTTCATGCCCGGATGTCTTTTTTCAGGGGCGGAAAAATGTTAAGCTTATAGGGAACAGGTTAACGCGGCTTGAAGGAAGGACAGACTATGATAAACGCACCGGTTCCGCTTTTTGGCTATGAAGATCCCGACAGGCTTCAGCATATGTACGATTTCGTACGCGGGTACGCTGAGGAGAACGGGATGGTACAGACGCTGGAGGCGCTTGTCTTTGCAGACAGATGCCACAAGGGACAGTTCCGGAGGAGCCGCAACTGTCTCCCGTACATTTCCCACCCGCTGCTTATGGCATGTCACGCGGTGACGCTTGGCGTGGGCGAGGACGACCTTCTTTCCACCGTGCTCCTGCACGACACGCTGGAGGACTGCGGGGTGAAGGCTTCGGAGCTTCCGGCCGGCGACGAGGTGAAGCGCGTGGTTGAGCTCCTCACCTTCCGGATCCGGGAGGGAGAGGACAAGGCGGCAGCGAAAAAGCGCTATTTTGAAACGCTTGCGCTGGACCCGGTCGCGGCACTGACGAAGCTTCTGGACCGATGCAACAATGTTTCCTATATGGTCGACGCCTTCAGCGCGGAGAAGGTGCGCTCCTACGTCGAGGAGACAAAGACCTATGTTTATCCGCTGCCCGGGATCATCCGGACCGTGAAACCGGACTGGGCGGCCCCCGCGTACACGGTCAAGTACCATATCTACAGCGTGATCAGCACCATCGAGATCATGATGGAGCGGAAGCTCTGGTAACGGCTTTTGCAGCGCATCTTGTGCGGATATGGAAAAAATGCTATACTTTTTCTGTAAAATATGTTTCTGAGTGACCCTCACCCGGAAGGGTTGGAGGGTTTAAAAGGGAAGCGGGCGAGATTCCCGCACGATCAGGTCACTGTGAGGCGTTTAGGCGTTTCTTTCGTGGAACGCCGCGGCGCGAAGTCAGATACCTGCTCAGGAACTGTTGTATATGCTTCCAGGGAAGGCATTGCGGCAAACAGGCGAAGGCAGTACACCCGGGCGGGGTTTTTACGTCCCGGGGGTCTGAAGGTGCTGCAGGTTTTTTTCCGGGGAGCGGGACACCGCTCTCTTTTTTTTATCCTGGCAGGAGAAGACTCCCGCCCTTATACAGAAACGGAGGATCATTATGAAGAAAAGCATGTTATTCGGAACTGCAGTGATCATTTCCGCCATCCTCGCGGCGTGCGGCGGGGGCGCGGCGAAGCAGACGACGGCTGCACCGCAGGAGACGACTGCGGCACCTGCGTCTGAGGCGCAGACGGAGGCGGAGACCAAAGAGGAAGCGAAGGAGGATACCAGGGAGGAGGGCGCGCGCCAGGCGATCCTGGCAGTCAGCTTCGGCACGAGCTACAACGATTCGAGGAGCAT
>CACXDR010000397.1 GCA_902766415.1 uncultured Lachnospiraceae bacterium | reverse complement strand
TACGAGAGGCGTCCTTGAGAACCTGAAGAACTATCCGATGGACAAGTTCTCCATGCACAGGGACGGGCACCTCGACGAGGAACCGCTGGTCTGAACATGAGCTTTACGGGCGGCGCATTTCACGATGCGCCGCCTTCTTTTGCTTTTTCCCGGCGTGCTTTCTGATATAATAAAGTAAGACAGAAGACAAAACGGTAAAGGAGGAACCCTATGGAAGTCAAAAGCCTTGTGCCAACACCGCATATCGAAGCCAGGCAGGGAGAGATCGCGGAGACCATCCTTCTGCCGGGCGACCCGCTCCGCGCGAAGTTCATCGCGGATCATTTTCTGACGGACCCGGTACAGTTCAACTCCGTCCGCAACATGCTCGGCTTTACAGGAACCTATGAAGGAAAGCGGATCTCCGTCATGGGGACCGGCATGGGCTGCCCGTCCATGGGCATCTATTCCTATGAGCTCATCCATTTCTACGGCTGCAGGAGGCTGATCCGCATCGGCACGGCGGGAGCTATCCGCCCGGACGTGAAGATCGGCGACCTGGTCTTCGGGATGGGCGCCTGCACGACGTCGAATTTCCCGGCGCTCATGGAGCTCCCGGGGGTCTTTGCGCCGACCTGCTCCTACGAGCTTTTAAGAAAGGGGACGGAGCGCGCGGAGGCGCTGGGCATTCCGTACCGCGTGGGGAACATCCTTTCCTCGGACATGTTCTACGGTCCGGCCGAGGGATCGGAGAACACGAAGAAGTGGGCGGATATGGGCGTCATCGCGATCGAGATGGAGGCAGCCGCGCTCTATGTGAACGCCGCGTACGGAAAGGCGGACGCGCTCACGGTGCTGACCATCAGCGACAACCTTGTGACCGGCGAGACCACCTCTTCGGAGGAACGGCAGACAGCGTTTACTGACATGATGAAGGTGGCGCTGGGCCTTGCCTGACAGAAAAGCAATGCGGAGGCCGTTCCATTGCAAAATACTCTGCGGAGGTCATTCCATTGTTAAAGACTCTCATGAAACACATCGGCGAGTACCGTCTTCCGGCGGTACTCGCCGTCATATGCGTCATGCTTGAATGCGTGATGGAGATCGCGATCCCGGCCGTCATGGCCATGCTGATCGACCGCGGCATATCGAGCGGCGATATCGGGAAGGTGTTCCGCTACGGGATCCTTATGGCGCTGTGCTCGTTTTTCGCCCTTCTCGCCGGCTTCGGCGGCGGCAGGTTCGCCGCGCGCGCTTCGAGCGGCTTCGCCGCGAACCTGCGCGACGCGATGTACGTAAGCATCCAGCGCTTCTCCTTCGCGAACATCGACAAGTATTCCACGGCAGGCCTGGTGACGCGCCTTACCACGGATGTCACGAACGTGCAGAACGCGTTCCAGATGATCATCCGCATGTGCGTGAAGTCGCCGTGCATGCTTCTTATGGCGCTTTTTATGGCGTTCCGTATCAGCCCGCGGCTTTCGGTCACGTATCTTGTGGCGATCCTGTTCCTCGGGACCGTATTAAGCACCATCATCCGCCACGCGACGAAGGCCTTCTCAAAGGTCTTTACGAAGTACGACGACCTGAACGCGAGCGTGCAGGAGAACGTTACCGGCATCCGCGCCGTAAAGAGCTTCGTGCGCGAGGACTACGAGATCGAAAAGTTCAGGGCGGCGGTCGACAACATCTACCGCCTCTTTATCCGGGCGGAGAGCTTTATCTGCTTTAACTTCCCGGTGATGATGCTCACGGTCTACGCCTGCATCATCGCGATCTCCTGGAACGGGACGCACGAGATCGTCGCCGGGCGGCTCACGACCGGCGAGCTGACCAGCCTGTTCTCCTATACCATGAACATCCTGATCTCCCTCATGATGCTTTCCATGGCCTTCGTCATGATCACCATGTCGGTCGCGAGCGGGCGGAGGATCTCCGAGGTCCTGAATGAGATCCCGACCATCCGCCAGCCGGAGGCCCCTTTCACGGAGGTGCCGGACGGCTCCGTCGATTTTGACCACGTGAGCTTTTCCTACGGCCGCCGCAGACGGCCCGTCGACTGGGAGGATCCGGAGGAGGTAAGGAAGTTCAGGACCAGGGAGCAGCTCAGGGCGAAGGTGCAGTCCGGGAGGATGACAGCCGCGGAAGCCATGAAGGAGGATCCCTTCTTCCGGGAGCGTGAAAAGGAGATCGGGAGCGCGCCCGTGGTCCTTGAGGACGTCGACCTCCATATCCGGTCGGGCGAGACCATCGGCATCATCGGCGGGACAGGCTCCTCGAAGTCGACGCTCGTCAGCCTGATCCCCCGGCTCTATGACGTCACGAAGGGGACCGTGCGGATCGGCGGGAGGGACGTGAAGGAGTACGACCTGGTCGCGCTCCGCGACGCCGTCGCGATGGTGCTCCAGAAAAACCAGCTCTTCTCCGGCACGATCCTGGAGAACCTCCGGTGGGGCAATGAAAACGCCACGGCGGAGGAGTGCCGCGAGGCCTGCCGCATGGCCTGCGCGGACGAGTTCATCCAGGGCTTCCCGGAGGGCTACAACAGCTATATCGAGCAGGGCGGCACGAACGTTTCCGGCGGACAGCGCCAGCGTCTCTGCATTGCCCGCGCGCTTCTGAAGAAGCCGAAGATCCTGATCCTGGACGACTCCACGAGCGCGGTCGATACTGCCACGGATGCCGAGATCCGCAGGGCGTTCCGGGAGATGATCCCGGACACCACGAAGATCATCATTTCGCAGCGCATCTCCGGCGTGAAGGACGCCGACCGGATCCTTGTCCTGGACGAGGGGCGGGTGAGCGGCATCGGCACGCACGAGGAGCTGCTTCTGACAAATGAGATCTACCGTTCCGTCGCCGAGGTACAGGCGGAGGGAAGCGGCGATTTCGACCATATAAAGGGAAGGGGGGAGTGAGCCATGCCCGCGCCAGGTGGAAGAAGACGCCCGATCGGCACGAAGGAAGCGCTGAAGGCGCTCCGTTCCGGGAGCATGAAACGGGTCGTGAAGCTCATCACTGCCTTTTACGGCCCCCATCTTTTCGTGGTATTCGTATGCATCATCCTTGCGGCCGTCGCGGACGTGCGGGGGACGCTGTTCCTGCAGAAGCTGATCGATGACTATATCCTGCCGATCATCGGAAGCACCAGTCCTGACTACGGGCCCTTAAGGAACGCCCTGTTTCACGTTGCCCTCGTGTATCTGGCCGGCGCGGCCGCAGGCTATACCTACAACCGGATCATGGTGTACGTGAGCCAGGGGACCATGCGCCGCGTGCGAACGGATCTCTTTACGAGCATGGAGCGGCTGCCGGTCAGCTACTTCGACACGCACGCCCACGGGGACATCATGTCGGTCTACACGAACGATACGGACACGCTCCGCATGTTCATAGGGCAGTCGTTCCCGCAGCTCATGAACAGCCTTGCCACGATCTTCAGCGTGCTGGCCTCCATGATCATCCTGAATATCCCGCTGACGGTCCTTTCCGTCGCCATGACCGCGGGGATCCTCATAGCCACCGGCCGCGTCGCCGCGCTTTCAGGAAAGTACTTCGGGCTCCAGCAGAGGAATCTCGGAAGGGTCAACGGCTTCATTGAAGAAATGATGGGCGGCGCGAAGGTCATCAAGGTGTTCTCCCATGAGCAGAAGAGCGTTGAGGACTTCCGCGCCCTGAATCACGAGCTCCGGGGCGCGAGCGACCGCGCGAATTCCATGGCGAACATCCTCATGCCCATCGCCGTGCAGCTCGGGAACCTTGACTACGTCATCGTCGCCGTGCTCGGCGCGGTCTTCGCCGTCCGGGGCCAGTTCGGCGTGACGCTCGGGACTCTGGTCTCGTTCCTTACGCTGAACAGGAACTTCAACCGTCCGTTCACGCAGATCTCCATGCAGATGAATTCCGTGGCGATGGCAGCCGCGGGCGCCGACCGGGTCTACTCCCTCATGGACGAGCCGCCGGAGACGGACGAGGGCTACGTCATGCTGGTGAATGCCGTGGAGGCGCCGGATGGGAGCATCCGCGAGACGGAGGAGCGGACCGGCCTCTGGGCCTGGAAGCACTACCATAAGGCGGACGGGACCACGACCTACGTAAAGCTCGAGGGTGATATCGTCATGGACGACGTCGATTTCGGCTACGTGCCCGGAAAGACGGTCCTCCACAATATTAAGCTCTACGCGAACAAGGGACAGAAGATCGCCTTCGTCGGCTCCACCGGCGCCGGGAAGACCACGATCACGAACCTCCTGAACCGCTTCTACGAGATCCAGGACGGAAAGATCCGCTACGACGGCATCAACGTGACGAAGATCAAAAAGGCGGACCTGAGACGCTCCCTCGGGATCGTCCTGCAGGAAACAAATCTCTTTACCGGCACCGTCATGGACAATATCCGCTTCGGACGGCTCGACGCGACGGATGAGGAATGTATCGCCGCGGCGAAGCTCGCGAACGCGGACGGCTTTATCCGCCGCCTGCCGGACGGCTATAATACACTGCTCCGCGGGAACGGCGCGAACCTTTCCCAGGGACAGCGCCAGCTCCTGGCGATCGCCCGCGCCGCGGTCGCGGATCCGCCCGTCCTCATCCTCGACGAGGCGACCAGCTCTATCGACACGCGCACAGAGCAGCTCGTCCAGAAGGGCATGGATTCCCTCATGAAGGGGCGCACCACCTTTGTGATAGCCCACCG
>CACXDR010000396.1 GCA_902766415.1 uncultured Lachnospiraceae bacterium | reverse complement strand
GTGCGGGCGACAAGCACAGCGCCGTCGGTAAAGGGAAAGCCCGCCGCGTAGCGCTGATTCTTTTCATCCGTAACAAGGACGGCGTCCAGACTGCGGCGTGCCAGTTCCTCCCGGATCCCTGCGATGTTATGCATGCTTTCTATGTCCTTTCAAT
Source organism: uncultured Lachnospiraceae bacterium (assembly GCA_902766415.1). The sequence continues at coordinate 1,885 of CACXDR010000396.1, read as the reverse complement.
GCCGTAGAGCGGGAAGCTCACAATAAAGCGCGAACCCTGCGGCCTGTTCTGTCCGACGGCGATGCTGCCGCCGTGAGCCTTCACGGCGTCGTGCACGATGCTCAGGCCGAGACCGCTTCCTCCGGCCTCCCGGGAGCGGGCCTTGTCTATACGGTAGAAGCGGGAGAAGATGTTATAGGTCTCCGATTCGGGGATGCCGATGCCGGTATCCTCCACCGTAAAGAGGACGCTCTCCCCGCCGATGTGCAGGAAGACGCCGACGCTTCCGCCGGGTACGTTGTATTTGATGGCGTTCTCCATCAGGTTGAAGACGATGTGGAACATGTCGTCCACCGTTGCCAGAACAACGCATCCGTCGTCCAGCGCAGTGCGGATCGTGACGGAGCGTTCTTCGGCCAGGGGCCGAAGAACGGCCAGCGCGTCCAGCGTGACCTGCCGGACGTCGACCGGTTCGGGCACGATCTGAATATCGTCGTCCAGGCGGGACAGGGCCAGCAGCTTCTCCGTCGTGCGCTGGAGGCGTTCGGCTTCGTTGCCGATGTCGGAGGCGAATTCCCGCATGGTACCGGCATCCATATCCTCGTTCTGTACGATGCTGTCGGAAAGCAGGCGGATCGAAGCCAGCGGCGTTTTCAGTTCGTGCGAGGCGTCAGAGACGAAGCGGCGGCGCTGTCGCTCGGTATCCTCCAGGCGCTCGGTCAGTTCGTTGAATTCATTGCCGAGTTCGGCCAGCTCGTCGGTGCCGGATGTCGTCATGCGGTAGCTGTAGTCGCCTCCCGCCACGATGCGCATGGAGGCCGAAAGCTCCTGCACCCGTCGAAGTGTCCCTGCGGAATACACCGCTGCCATGGCGAAGGCCGCCGCGGCGATGATCAGGGAAACCGTGCGGATCTGTACCTGCATGTCGTGCAGGATCTGTCCGCGCTCCCCGTCCGACTCGTGGAGGTACACCGCACCCGTTATCAAACCCTGGGCGCTGACAGGGACGGCATAGCCGGAGGAAAAGCTCTCCCCGGCGAGAGAGGATCGGAACACGGTCTTCGAGGACAGGGCTGTCCGAAGATCCTCCCGGACATGAGCGTCTTCCCCGGCGCTGTGGGAGTCATAGATCACGCGGCCTTCGCTGTCTGTGAAGATCACGCGGTCATAGCCCTGAATGTCCAGAAGCCGCAGGACCTCCGCCACACGCTCCTCATCCGGGCGGTCCAGCACCGTCAGAGCCGAGGCCAGCGCGGCTCCGCGGCTGCTCATGGAGTTCTGTTTTTCCTGGTAAACCGCGTCCCGCGCCGAGATATAGGGATAGAGGTTCAGAAGCAGCAGAAGCACCAGCAGCAGAAGCGCAATAAAGAGAAAGAATCGGAAGCGGATGCTGCCGGTGTTAATGATGCGTTTCAAGATAATAGCCAACTCCCCATTTGGTCATGATGTACTGCGGACGCGCCGGGTCCGGTTCCAGCTTCTCGCGGAGTCTGCGGATGTGTACATCCACCGTGCGTGTGTCGCCGAGATAGTCGTAGCCCCACACGAGGTCGAGCAGGCTCTCCCGCGAGAAGACCTTGCCGGAGTTCTTGAGCAGGAACAGCATCAGATCGAATTCCTTCATCGTCAGCTCTGTCTCCGCGCCGTTTTTGAAAGCGCTGCGGCGTTTTTCGTCCAGCGTGATCGGGCCGCAGGAGAACACCGCCTGCTCCTGCGCGGCAGGCGCCGCGAGGGCGGCCCTGCGGATCAGCGCGCGTACGCGGGCTTTGAGTTCAAGGATGTTGAACGGTTTGGTCATATAGTCGTCCGCGCCGGACTCGAAGCCCATGAGCTTGTCCGCGTCCTCGCTGCGGGCCGTGAGCATGATGATGGGCACGGTGGAGAAGCTGCGGATCTCCTGGCAGGC
>CACXDR010000395.1 GCA_902766415.1 uncultured Lachnospiraceae bacterium | reverse complement strand
TTCGGTTCTCCGGTGGTGCCGGAGGTGTACCGGATGGTCGCGAGGTCTTCCGGCTCCGGCGGCTCCGGCGTCACCGGACCGGCAGCAGCCGAAAGGAAATCCTTCCAGCGCGTGGCCCTGCCCCGGATCTTTTCGTTCCGGACGGCTTCCGCCGCGGAAAAGGTCACGATCCTTGCGTCGGTCTTCATCTTCCTGATCTGCTTCATCATGCGCCTGTCGCCGACAAAAAACCATTTCGCGCCGCACCTTTCGAGCAGCAGGGACGCTTCCTCCGCCGGTGTCGTATAGTAAATGGGAACGCTGACCGCGCCTATCAGGCCCAGGGCGTGCTCAAGCGCCATGTAGTCCACGGAGTTGACGCCTGTCAGCGCGATCCTGTCTCCCTTGCGGACGCCCAGCGCCCAGAGCGCCTCAATGATCCTTTCGATACGCCTGTTCACCTCCGGCCCGGAGACCTTCCGGATCCCGCCGGCAGTGATGTCGTAATAGTTGACCGGATAACTTCTGCTCTCCCGCCGTACCCTGGCCTGTTCAAAGACCGTCTGCCCTGTCTGGCGCATGAAGTTTTTGCTGCAGGCATAGCTTAAAAGCGGGTCCAGGTAAGCCCTCCAGGACAGCGGGTAAGGTCCGCAGACCCGGTCCGTGTTCGTGCGGTCGAACACCTGCTCCGCGAAGAAATAGGGAAGCAGGGTCATGAGGTTATCGAGGAAGCCGCCTTTTCCTTCTCCCTGGTTCCGGTTATGGCGGAGCCCCGCCTTCTTCAGGACAGGGAGCGGTACGAACAGCGGCTTCGGAAGGTCCAGGGCAAGGTTCTTCTTCGCCCACCTTCTTACATACTCCGTAAGCTCCCCGGCTTCCGGGGCGGCCGACGCGGGACAGGTCAGGTGGAAGGTCTTTCCCTCCGCCCCGTCGGAGAAGCAGATCCTTGTGACAGCATCGGCCACGTAATCCACGGGGACCAGGTTGAGCCTGGTGTCCCGCGTGATCGGGAATATGCGCATTTTTCCGAGCAGCATCTGCTTAAGGACGTAATAGATCGTGTTGAAATTCCTGACCCGGCCGCTTACGGAATCGCCGACGATCATGCCGGGACGGCAGATCGAAAAGGGCAGCCCGGAGGCGCGGACCAGGTCCTCGGCCTCAGCCTTGCTCTCCTCGTAGAATGTGGAAAACTCCTTCGCGTGCGGCTCCTCCTCCATGACGGTCCCGCGCTTCTGCCCTGCCACATACGCGGTCGAGATCTGGACAAAACGCCGAAGCTTACCAAGCCCCCGGGCAAAGGAAAGCACCTTCTCCGTCCCTGCGGTATTGACGCTGCGGAACTCCTCACGGCTCTTTTTGAAGCTGATCTGCGCGCCGGAATGGACCACCAGGGTGACGGTGCCGGAAAGGATCCGGCGGTATGCTTCGCTGAGTCCAAGGCCCGGCAATGTAAAGTCCCCGGGTACCGGGACGACCTGTTTTCCGATCCGGCTTAAGAGGTCCCCGTCATGGTGCCAGGCGCTCCTCAGACGATGCGCGGCGCCGGCCTCATCCCCGGCCCGGACCAGCGCGTACAGCCTGAGCTCCGGATCACGGACCATCCGCGCGGCGAGCTCTGTCCCCAGAAACCCTGTCGCCCCGGTCAAAAGAACTGTATCTGCCATGGCAGTCCCCCTCTTTCCGGGCTCCTCCGCCCGGGTCCATTTTCTAACACTCTCTTACTTTAACACTTTGACGCATCATTCTCAATGCAGAGCTTCAGGAGATGTCCCACACTCAGAAAAAATATCCCGCAGACAGAAAAAAGCTGTACAGAGACAGAAAAAAGGACCCGGCCGGCAGTCCTGATTCCCTTGGGAATAAGCTGCTTCCGGGTCCTTTATTAAAGTCTTTCAGTCTGTTCCTGGATCCTTTATTACTTCGCCATCTGCTTCGCGACTTCCTCAGCGAAGTTCTCGGACTTGTGCTCCATGCCCTCGCCGGTCTCGAAGCGGACAAAGCCCTTCACGGTGATGGCTGCGCCTTCCTTCTTCGCGACCTCCTTCACGTAGTTCGCGACGGACTGCTTGCCGTCCTCAGCCTTGACGTAGACCTGGTCAAGAAGGACGATCTCCTTCAGCTCCTTGTTGATACGGCCCTGGATCATGCCCTGGATGACCTTCTCCGGCTTCTGGGACTCCTTCGGGTCATTCTTGATCTGCGCAAGGAGGATCTCCTTCTCCTTCGCGATGTAGTCGGCATCGACCTCTGCAGCGCTCGTGTAAAGCGGCTTCAGGGCAGCGACCTGCATAGCGACGTTCTTCGCCATCTCCTTGACAGCGTCATTCACGACATTGGTCTCGACATCGACCAGGACGCCGATCTTTCCGCCTGCGTGGATGTAGGAAACGACAAGGCCGTTCTCCTCGCTGACCTGCTGGAAGCGGCGGATGTTCATGTTCTCGCCGATCACGGAGATCATGCTGGAAAGCTCTTCCTTGACGGTAAGGGAGGTGTCGCCTGCCCACGGCTCAGCAAAGAAAGCGTCCATGTCCTTGGCGGTGGTGTTCAGCGCCTGCGCCGCGACTTCCTTGACGTAGTTCCTGAACTTCTCGTTCTTCGCGACGAAGTCGGTCTCCGCGTTGACCTCGACGATGACTGCCTTCTTTCCGTCCTCAGAAACAAGCGTGTCGACGATGCCCTCTGCAGCGATCCTGCCGGCCTTCTTCTGCGCGCCTGCGAGACCCTTCTCACGAAGGAACTCGATCGCCTTGTCCATATCGCCCTCGGTCGCGGTCAGGGCCTTCTTGCAGTCCATCATGCCGGCGCCGGTCATCTCTCTCAGTTCCTTAACAAGTGCTGCGGTTACTGCTGCCATAATAAATCTCCTCCTTGAAATCGGTTGTATTCGTACCTGAAATGCGCGGGTGGACTAGTCCGCCCGCGCAGCCGTTCTTGAACTTACTGAGCGTTTGCCTGCAGAGCCTCCGCGATCGCCTCAGCCGGGGTATCCCCGCCCTCGTTTGCGACCTGGACCTGCTCCTCAGCGCCCTGGTTTGCCTCGATGACAGCATCAGCCATCTTGGAGACGATCAGCCTGACGGCACGGATCGCGTCGTCGTTGCCCGGGATGAGATAGGTCAGCTCTTCCGGATCGCAGTTGGTGTCAGCGATGCCGATCAGCGGGATGTTCAGCGCGTGTGCCTCGGAAACGCAGATCCTCTCCTTCTTCGGGTCGATGATCACGATCGCGTCCGGGACCTTCTTCATGTTCTTGATGCCGCCGAGGTTCTTCTCGAGCTTGTCCCACTCCTTCTTAAGAGCGATGACTTCCTTCTTCGGAAGGACGTCGAAGGTGCCGTCCTGGCTCATCTCCTCGATCTTCTGCAGTCTCTTGATACGGGACTGGATGGTCTTGAAGTTGGTGAGCATGCCGC
>CACXDR010000394.1 GCA_902766415.1 uncultured Lachnospiraceae bacterium | reverse complement strand
GCGGAGGGTCCGTACGTTGGCGCGGAAGCCGACTTTTTCACGACCGCCGCGTAAGACGGTACCGCCATCGCTGCCGTCAGGAGGCACAGTGCCGCGATGCCCCCGATCCATTTCCTGAAGCCTTTCTTCATGTGTTACCTCCGGTATGATCTGTACTTCCTTACTGCGTGTGCGTCGCCTTGTAGACCTCGTCGATCTTGTCGCGGTCGCCGGAATACGCGCCGCCGGCGAAGACATAATACCCGTCCGTCAGGCTGACTGCGTTGATGCCGTCATACTGCGACCACGGAACGACCTTCTGCTCCTGGCCCGGATCTATGGTCATGCTGACCAGGTAATTGTCAGGATCCATCATGTCTTTCTCCCGGAACACCTGGATGTTGACGGAGTACTTTTCGTAAAGTCCTCCGAAGGAGTCCTGCGAGGAGCGCGCGATCGAGAAATCCTGGTCCGCGCACGCGTCGTTGAACTGGCGGATGAAGGCGTTCGCGTACCTCACGCCGTCCTTTTCCTCCGCCTCGTTCTTGAGCGGCCAGATGAGGACGACCGTCTTCGCCTCCTCGTCGACAAAGGTGTCGATGTAGCTGTTCAGGGGATATTCTTCCTCGTCCATGAGGACCTCCTCGCAGGAGTCCTGCGCCTCGTCAAAATCCAGCACGATGTCGTCATGGATCTCCATATCGGGATCGCCGCCGCCGATCTCCGCCGCGACGGAAGACTCGATGGAACGCTTCGCGCAGCCTGTCATCATCACGGACGATGCCGCCAGAAGGCTGATCAGGCACGCTGCAAATTTCTTACCGGTTCTCATTCCTTTTTTACTCTCCGTATCCTTTACTATTTAACGCGGGAAACAGGTTCCCGCGTGAAACGACTTTAGTCTTATGCATTATATAGGATGCTTTTCTGATTTTACAGTGTTTTTCAAATTTGTCAGAAAAACTTCAAAGTTTTTACTTGCGTTCCGGTCCCGATAATGGTATGTTGTTCAATAACAGGAGGATTTTTCGAAAAATGAACAAAACACTCAGAAGCCGTATCGACTGGGTCATCACCCTGGTCCCGTTCTTATCGATCCTCGCGCTCTGCGCCACCTTCTTCACCGCTCCGGAAAGCTCTACCGCTGTCCTCGGACTGATCCGCAGCTTCCTCGGGGAGGAGTTCGGCTGGTACTACCTGGTCATCGGGCTCGGCGTTTTCCTCGTGACGGTCTACATGGCCTTCTCGCGCTTCGGCATGATCCGCCTCGGCGGGGACAGGCCGCAGTACGGCTTCTTCCAGTGGGGCTCCATGATGTTCACCTGCGGCCTCGCGGCGGATATCCTTTTTTACTCGCTCTGCGAGTGGATGATCTACGCGAACGAGCCGCACGTCCTCGCGATGGGAAGCATCCAGGAATGGGCCAGCACCTACCCCCTGTTCCACTGGGGTCCCGTCCCGTGGGCCTTCTATCTCGCGCTTGCCGTTGCCTTCGGGTTCATGATCCATGTGCGTGACAGGAACCGCCAGAAGTATTCCGAAGCATGCCGGCCGCTGCTCGGCGCCCGGACCGACGGATGGGCGGGACGGCTCGTCGACATGATCGCGGTCTTCGCGCTGATCGCCGGGACCGCGACGACGTTTTCCGTCTCCGCGCCGCTTCTTTCCGAGGCTGTCACGACCATCTTCGGCGTTCCGGATTCCACCGCCCTCTCGATCGTTATCCTTCTGGTCATCTGCGTCATCTACACCGTGTGCGCGTGGTTCGGCATCTCCGGCGTATCGTGGATGGCCGCGTCCTGCACCTGGCTGTTCTTCGGCCTGCTCGCCTACGTCCTGTTCGCGGGCGGCATGCCCCGCTACATCCTTGAGACCGGCCTCACTGCCGCCGGGAACGTCGCGCAGAACTTTATCATGCTCTGCACCCGCACCGATCCCCTGCGGGAGACCAGCTTCCCGCAGAACTGGACCATGTTCTACTGGGCGTACTGGATGGTCTGGTGCGTCGCGGCGCCCTTCTTCATCGGCTCGATCAGCCGCGGCAGGACCATCCGCCAGGTCGTCATCGGCGGATACGTCTTCGGCCTCTCCAGTACATGGGTCTCGTTCATCATCCTCGGAAACTACGGCCTGGGCCTCCAGATGACCGGGAAATGCGACTTCCTCGCGCTGTACGCAGCAAGCGGAGACCTCTACAGCACGGTCGTCGCGATCCTCGGGACGCTTCCCCTGTTCCGCTTCGTGCTGATCCTCCTGTCCCTCACCATGATCACCTTCTACGTGACGTCCTTCGACTCCATCGCGATCGTGGCAAGCGAATACTCCTACAAGGAGCTGAGGGCTGACGAGGAGCCCGACAAGAAGATCAAGGTCTTCTGGTCCATCCTCCTGATCCTCCTGCCGATCGCGCTGCTCTTCTCGGAGAGCTCCATGGCGAACCTGCAGACGGTGTCGATCATCGCCGCCTTCCCGATCGGGATCATCATGATCATGATCATCTGGTCGTTCTTCCGGGACGCGGACCAGTTTCTCGCGGGAAAGTAACCGCATTTTATACTTTATGAAAACGGTGCTGCCGCACTAAGGATATTTTGAAGACAAGTTCCCCCGGGGAACATTGTCTGCATTTTCCCTTAGTGCGGCAGCACCGTTTCTTTCTGTATAAACTGCGTATCCTTCCTATGCCGCCCGGAACAGTCCCGCGCCGCCGGGGCCTACTGCATCTCAAAGATCTCCGTTCCGAAGAATTCGCGGAGGCTCAGGTCGAGCCCCGCGGCGATCTGTCCGGCTGTGGCAAGCGACGGGTTGCCGCCGACGGCGGAAAAGAGCGTCGCCTTGGGGAGACCCGCGCGGCGCGCGAGCTCCGACAGAGAGATATTCCGCTCCTCGCAGAGCTCCAGGACCCGGAGGCGGAACGCTTCCTTCACATCCATCCCGTCAGTCCCTTCCCGCCGGGGCGCCGTTCTCCGGAGCTCTGTTCTCCGCGCCGGGATCCGCCGGGGCGCCGTTCTCCGGGGTGCTGTCCTCAGCGGCTCTGCTCTCCGGGCCGAAATTCAGCGTCTCCTCCACCAGGTAGATAGGACGTCCCTTCACCTCCTGGAACAGGATCCCGATATACTGGCCGATGATGCCGACCAGGATGAACAGCACGGTGAACATGAAGCAGATCACGCAGATGATCGTCGCGTAGCCGTCCGGCGTGCCGGTCGTGACCTTCGACCAGACCGTGTAGATGAGGAGCAGCATGCCGATCAGGCCCGAGAGGGCGCCCGCGTAGATCCCCAGCCGGAGCGGGAGGTCTGAAAAGCTCATGATCGTGTTCATCGAGAACCGGAACAGCTTCCGGATCGAATACTTGCTGTGCCCTGCCGCGCGGTCCGCGGCAGCGTACCGGAGCACGGTCCTGCGGAATCCGATCGACTGCACATAGCCCCTCAGGAACCTGACCCGCTCGCGGTAGTCCTTCCTTAACACCTCCGCCGCGCGGCGCGAGACCGCGAAGAAATCCGAAGCGTTCTTCTCGAAGGAGGTACCGCTCATCGCGTTCATGACCGCGTAAAAGCCGCCGGAGGTGATGTTCTTCACAAGGCCGGCGGACCTGTTTTCCGTCCGGACCATGCTGATCACGTCGTACCCCTCGTCGAGCTTCCCGACGATCTCCGGGATGCACGCCGGCGGATGCTGCAGGTCCGCGTCCATGCAGATGACGGCATCGCCCGCGGCGTGGTCGATCCCCGCGATCATCGCGGCCTCATGCCCGAAGTTCCTTGTGAAATGGATCACCTTCACGCGCGGGTCCATCTGCGCCGCCCTGTAAAGCACCGGACGGCTCCCGTCCGCGCTCCCGTCGTTCACAAATATCAGTTCGTAGTCCCAGTCCAAAAGCGCAAGGACCTTCCCGGCCTCCCGGTAAAACAGGGGAAGGGACTCCTCCTCGTTGTACACCGAGACGACCACCGAAAGCAGCTTTCTGTCACCCATAGATCCTGATCTCCGTGCTCCCGTGCGAAGGCACGCGCTGATCCTTCGGCGGAAGCGTCATATAGTCTCCGTAAATGCAGGTCAGCACCTCGTCGTAATGCGCCGGAATGCTGAGCTCCGTGTCCTCGAAACGGATCCGCGTGGTCTCCGTGACCCAGGCGTCCTTCAGCCTGATATCGATGAACCCCGGGTCGTAGTTGGAATAGTACCACCACGACGTTTTCTTCTTATTGTATTTCGCGGCCAGGCGGTCCTGCATGAGGAACAGCGCCTTCATCGGGACCGCCTTCCCCGCGGTGCTCCCGCCGAGGACCGGGACCGTCAGGGCCCCGTACTTTGAAAGGTCCAGCTTTCTCCGGTGCCCCATCGCGAGAAGGTAGATGCCCTTCTGTTCGAGGATGGTCTTCCTTGCCGCGGCCTCGCTGTCCGGCAGGCGGTCCAGGATGAAGATATCCACCCAGAGAAGGTTCAGCTTTTCCTCGTAGAAGGCGGAGTCCTCGTCCGGCGTCCGCCGCTGCGAGTATTCGTAGACGATGCGCGGCGTAAAGTCATAGAACCGCTTTCCTCCGCAGAACGTGTCCGGGAGGAGCAGCTTCATCCCCTCCGGGAGCTCGCGCGGGGCCACCTTCCGGAAGGCCTCCCAGCTGTTCCGCGTCATGACGATGTCCGCGTCGTCGTCCCACGGGATGAACCCGCCGTGGCGGACGGCCCCGAGAAGCGTCCCGGAATCCAGCGCGTAGCTGATCCGGAACTTCCTTGCAATGCGGTCGATCTCCTTAAGGATCTTCAGGTTGGCTGACTGGACGTCGAAAAGTCCGTATGCGTTATTCATAGATATTCAGTCTCCGCTCCTTTAAAAGCGTCAGCGCCTTTCTCGTGCGCTCCGGGTCATGGTACTGGAGGATGTCCTTCAGCTCCGC
>CACXDR010000393.1 GCA_902766415.1 uncultured Lachnospiraceae bacterium | reverse complement strand
GTCGTGGATCGTGATCCTGCTCTCTGGGATGCAGGTCTCTTTCCGGTGCCGTGATGCGTTCAGTTTTTGTGCGGCGCAAGCCGTTTTATGATACAGAAAATGGTATAGCTTCCAGGGGAATACTGTCCATCGCAAGCAAAATATAACAACATATGCGCGAAAAGTAAAGTGAAAATGCTGTGAACATTACTTAAATAAGTGTTTTCCGGGGCCTTTCCGGTCCCCGGGGACGTGTCTTTGGTCCCTGCGGGCGCGGGCTGCCGTGAGGCAGCTCCTTTCCTAACGCGTGTGCGCATCCCCGCTGAGATAAAAACACAGGCAGCCGCCCCGGGTCCCGGGACAGCTGCCTGCGTTTTTGTATGTGATTCTTTAAGCCTTCGGGTCAGCGGGCTTGTCCGGGACCTCCGGAGCTTCCGCCTGGCCCTTCGCGCCCTTCTTTTTAAAGAAAGGAGCCTTGCCGGTGCCGTTCTTTCCGACGACCTTGAAAAGACGCAGGAAGAAGAGGCCGAAGCGGACACCGATGACTGCCATGAGGATCATGCCGAGGAACGGGATCAGGTGCTCACAGAACATCTCGATCACATCCATGAAGCCCTCCTGGAGGCTCTCGCCCGCGCGCTGGAAGGTTTCCTTCCAGCGGTCGCCGGTCGTCGGGACCGCGTAGGAGTTGTAGTAGATATTGATGGTGATCGTGGTGAAATCGATCTGGTTGTTGAGCGTCCGCATCTGCGCGCGGAGGGATTCGAGCTCGCTCGTGACCTCGCGGAGCTCGCGCTCCACCGTCATGGTCTCCTCGACGGACTTCGCGTCCTCGAGGTACCGCATGTAATTCTTCTGCTCGGTCTCAAGGACCTGGATCCGCGCCGCGGTGTCGGTATAGCGGAGCGTCACGTCCTCGGAGTTGTCGGAGATGTAGACTACGTTGTAGCCGTCCGCCTGGAGATCCGAAAGGAACGCGTCCGCCTTGCCCTCCGGGACCCTTACGCTCAGAAAGCCGGAGGTGCTGTTCTCCGACACGTCGATGCTCTTCGACGCCGCGTAGCCGCCGTAGGACTCCGCGCGCGCGCTCAGGGCGCTGGTAATGGCGGAAACATTATCCTCGTCCGTCTTGATCCGGAGGTCTATATTCCGGATCAGCTTGATGTTGGAAGCGGTCGGTGCCGATCCGCCGCCCTCGTCCTCATACGTTCCGGCAGCGGCCGTCGTCTCGTAGACATCAAAATCAGCCGCGCTGTTTTCCGCGTAGGATGCAGCGGGAGCCGCCTGCGGCGCCATCTTATAGGAAGCCTCCTCCATGGGAGCCCTGGCACCGCCTGCCATATAGGACGAGCGCCCCGGACCGCCGCAGGCCGTGAGCAGCATGCATAACGTCAGGAACCCCGCCAGCAAAGTCAGAAATTTCTTCATGATACCCTCCTTCCCCGGACCCAAAGATCTGTGTGACTCCAGTATGAACGAAGAATGCGAAAAATCTGTGAAAAAATCTGATGGAATTGCTTAATTTTCGACCATGGGGACAGTCCCCATGGTCCAACATAAAAGCCACTTTGTGTTGATTAATAGAACGACTGTTTAGCCATGGGGACAGTCCCCATGGCCGAAGGTCATGAGAGCTCGTCGAGGGTGCGGCCGTAGGGCGGGAGGAAATCCTCCGCGAAGACCTTTACCTCGGGAAGCTCTTCCATGAGCCGGATCAGCGCGGCTTCGATGGTCCGCTTCGCGGTGCGGAATTCCGTGTTCCCGGCGGTCTCCTCCTCAAGGCACTTGATGTACGCGGATATCTTGTCCGCGGCCTTGACGAGCCGCCGCATGTAGACGGTGTTCTCAGAAGCCGGATCACAGCCGGGCGCCCCGGATGCCTCGAAGAGCTCGGCGTAGACCGGGCGCATGTCGTCCGGGAGCTTGTCAAGGAGCCGGAGCTCAGCGACTGCTTCAACCTTTTTGTAGGCGGAGCGGATATCGTCACTGTAGTATTTGACCGGCGTGGGCATGTCGCCCGTGATGATCTCCGAGGCGTCGTGGAAAAGTCCCACCACGGCCGCCCGGTCCGCGTCCAGCTCCTTTCCGAAGCGTACGTTCCCGATCGTGCAGAGCGCGTGCGCGATCATGGCGACCTCCATGGCATGCTCGGAGAGGTTCTCCGGCCGGGAGGAGCGCATGAGCGCCCAGCGTTCAATATATTTCATCCGCGAAAGCGCGGCGAAGAAGGTATTGTTCATGATGATCCTTTCCGTGGAAGTGGCTGCCGGCATTCCAGGCAGCGTAAGCAGCTGCCGGTTCTTTCCGGCAGCAGAGCCTACTGCCTGCACTCCGTGCAGTGAAGCTTACTGCCTGTACTCCGCGAGCTTTGCGAGCCTCCGGACAGCCTCGTCGAGGACCTCGTTCCCGCGCGCGAAATGCAGGCGGATCAGGTTGTTCACGTCCTCATGGAAAAAACTGGAGCCCGGGACTGCGCCGACGCCGATGTGCTCCGCAAGCCACTCGCAGAACCGGAGGTCTGTCATCCCCTGAAACGCGGGGAGGTCCAGGAATTCCTGGATATCGACCATGACGAAGTAGGTCCCCTCCGGGACGTTATGCTTAAGGCCGATGCTGTCGAGCCCTTTCAGGAACCGGTCCCGCTTTTCCGTGTAGAGCCGGTTCAGTTCCGTATAGTAGCTCTCCGGGAACCGGAGCGCGGTGACCGCGGCCTCCTGAAGGGGAGCCGCCGCGCCTACGGTCAGGAAATCGTGCACCTTCCGGGCGCCGTCGATGACCTCCGCCGGCCCGATGATGTAGCCCAGGCGCCAGCCGGTCATGGAATAGGTCTTCGAGAGAGAATTGCAGGTAATGGTCCGGCTGAAAAGACCCGGCAGCGAGGCAGCGGAGACGTGCTCATGCGGCGCGTAGACCATGTGCTCGTAGACCTCGTCCGTCACGATGAAGGCGTCATACTTTTCAGCCAGGGCGCCGATCTCCGTCAGCTCCTCCCTGGTGAAGACCTTGCCGCAGGGGTTCGAGGGGTTGCAGATGATGATAGCCTTCGCGCCGTCGCGGAAGCCCTGCTCGATGAGCTTTAAGTCAAAACGGTACTCCGGCGGGACCAGGGGGATATACACCGGCTCCGCGCCGGTGAGGATCGCGTCCGCCCCGTAATTCTCATAGAACGGGGAAAAAACAAGGACCTTGTCACCCGGGTTCACGATGGTCATCATGGCGCACATCATCGCCTCCGTCGATCCGCAGGTCACACAGATCTCGGACTCCGGGTCGATGGTCCGCCTGAGCGACCTGGCTGCCTTCTCCGCGAGCGCCTCGCGGAAGTTCTTCGCGCCCCAGGTAATGGAGTACTGGTGCGGTCCTTTGCGTGCGGCGTCCGCCAGAGCGCTGCGGATCTCATCCACGGGACCGAAGTCAGGGTAGCCCTGGGAGAGGTTGATGGCCCCGTACTTCAGGCTGATACGCGTCATCCTCCGGATCACGGAGTCTGTGAAGGTGCTGATACGGTTTGAAAGCTCAGGCATCCTGCGCCTCCGTTTCCCCTTCCCAGTCCTTGCAGACATCGACCCAGGATTCAAAGGCGGAGTATTTCTCAAGCTCGGGAATGGAGAGCGCGATCGTGGAATCCGGCGCGCCCGCCGCGGCGTAGACGGTAGTAAAGCGCTTAAGGGAAATGTCGAGATACACCCGGACGCCCTCCTTCAGGGCAAACGGGCATACGCC
>CACXDR010000392.1 GCA_902766415.1 uncultured Lachnospiraceae bacterium | reverse complement strand
CCGAGAAAGAGATCATTCAGCATATCCTCCGGGCCCGGGGTAAAGTACGCCGCGCCAAGCTCCATGTATTCGGTGACCGCGTCCATGAGCCACATGAGCGAAGCGCCCCAGAACATGAGACAGAGCGTCCCAACCTTCATCTCGCTGCTGCGCGCGCCATGATACCAGACGGCTGTGGAGATGACCGCCGCAAATACAGTTATTAAAAGCGTCATGCCGGCACGTCCTCCCTGACGGGTCCGTCCCCGTCCAGCGCTCTTTTCTCGATGACGGAGGAAACGGCAAGCATGCAGCCCCAGACAGCCGTCACGGTCACTGCCATCATCACCCCTGTGCTGCTCATCTCCGCGAGCATCCCCGCGGTATCACCGCTTTCGACCGCCGTAAGGAACGGGAAGAACGGGACGACCTCCCCGTGCCATACGTGCTCAAATGCCAGCAGGGCGGAACCGCCCCAGAGCATTCTGTTCAGCCAGCCAAGCTTCTCGGAAAACGGGATCCTGACCGTTTCCTCAACAGTACTGTGGACGCCGCCGGTCCCGGCCTCCTCATGCTTTTCGGAAGACCTCACCGCCTTTGCCGCCGCGGTCGTGATGACTGCCTCAGCAGCCGGAACAAGAAAACATGCCATATTTTACCTCCTGAATTCACCGGTCACGAAGGGACCGGAACGGGCGGGTACCAGCCTTGCACAAAAAAGAAGGCATACCATTCCTCTTCTGAGAAACCGTATGCCTTCCTGGCACACATGACCCGCGCGGGTTAACGTGTGAAAAATGATCATTCCTTCAGGACGCTTCAGCATCCCTGACCGGCTTCCTGCCGGACGCTGTAATCATACTATACAGGTTTCCGGCCCTTCCTTCAAGAATATTCTGCCAGTTTCTTCGTTCAGACGCCGCCGTCTAAAAGGAACTGCTTCATATCCCCCTTAAGCTTCCCGATGTTTTCGTCAGAGATCACGAAGCTGTTGTAGAAACCGGCCGCTGTAAATGCGCCGTACTCCGCCCGGAGGCTTTCAAGGGATGACCGGTACTGGTCCTCCGTCACTTCCTTTTCATCGATATAATACTTTCCGGACTTCTCATTGTTCGGATTGTCCAGATACGAAATGTATTTGTGCGTTACCTGCGCCCTGCCGTTTTCATCAAGACAGCAGAAATCCGTCCCTTCTGCCCACCCGTTGGAAAAATAGGAGCTGTCAATGAGGTTCTTCCCGGGAGCATACGCGAACTCGCCGAACTCGCCGAACTCGCCGATGAGGACTGCTTCTCCGTCCTTGAACATGTAAAGCTCCGGTCTTGCAACGTGCGCGCTGCCGGGCATGACCGCGAGCTCCGGCACGCCGTCGTCATTGATGTTTACCAGAGCGAACCGGGTCTCCATTCCGCTGTACTCCGCCGCGGTCTCCTTAAGCACGGCCGCAAAGGCCGGCGCGCAGTCCTGCGCGAGGGCCGGCGCGGGCGATCCTGTCAGGCCGTGCTCCTTCCGTACCTCCATCGTATCCGTGACGTTCTGTTCCGCCTCGAACTGCGGCATATATCCGAAACGGATCTCCGCGTAATAGCCGTAAGCCATCTGGTTATAGGTCTCCTCCGGAATCTCCTTCCCGTCGAGATAGTATACAAACTCCTTCTCAGGATCCTCTGAAAAATCGCAGGACGCGGTGTGGACAGGAGAAAAGCTTCCGTCCCTGATGCCGTAGAAAAGGATATCATCGAACGTCAGGTCCGCAAGATGTCCCTGCATGAAGAGCCATTCACCGTCCACGGCGCACAGCTGGATGAACATGGGAGACTCCTCCGCCGTTACCGGCGGTCCGTCATAAAGCTGCACCGCCTTCCCGTCACGGACCGTGTAGACCTCGGCCCTGACGTTAACGTAGTCACCGTTCAGGAGGGAGCCGAGGATCAGCTCTTCGGTGCCGTCATTATCCATGTCCAGGAGCCGGACGACCGCCGCGCCGGTAAGACTTGTAAGCCCTTCCAGCTCCGGGTCCGGAGCCGTGCCCGCAGGACCGTACTCCGCTTCCCTTGACTCCACGATCTCCTTATACAAGGCGCGCCAGTCCGCCGCGGTCTCCGGGGCTGTCCCGGGGGCACTGCCTTCAGCCTCCTTAAAAGCCTCAGATCCCTTCCCGGCATCGCCCGTTTCTTTCTCTTCCTTCTTTTCCTTCTCCGCCCTGCCGGCTTCCTCTGCCTTCTCCGTTTTATCCGCCTTGCCGGCCT
>CACXDR010000391.1 GCA_902766415.1 uncultured Lachnospiraceae bacterium | reverse complement strand
GCCTCCGGTACGAGGACGCCGCGCTGGCCCGGCTCTCCGAGCTCAAGGATGACCGGCTCGTCCCATCTTGCCTCGTGAAAATCCCTTCCTGTCTTATAGTATCCCATCAGCGTTTCCCTCCCGTGATCTCTTTGAGCGCTTTGACGAGGAGCTGTATGTCTTCCTTTTTCGTAAGCTCGGAAAAGCAGTAGAGCGCGCTTTCCTTGAGCTCAGGGAAATCCTCCGAGAGGTCTTTCCCGCCGAAAATGCCGTACTTAAGGAGCGCCTTGTTGATCTCCCTGACGGTGAGCCCCGTTCCGGTAAAGTCGACGACGAATTCCTGAAACTTCGCGCCGCCGAAGGGATCCGCCCTGACGCCGGGGACCTCCTTAAGGAGCTCCGCGGCGTACGCTGTTGTGCGGAGGACCGTCTCGCCGAGGTCGTACATGCCCTGCGGTCCCATGCTCGCGAGATAGATGCCGGCGGTGATGCACCAGAGGCCGGTCTCCGTGCCGAAATACTCGTTCGCGTTCTCGCGGCTGCCGTGGGAGCTCCGGTAGTTCATGGCGCGGCCCCAGCCGTAGACGCCCTCGCGGTCCGTCTCGCAGAGGCTGTACATGTAGGTGGGGAACTGCTTTA
The DNA here is from genome assembly GCA_902766415.1 of uncultured Lachnospiraceae bacterium. Next base: position 3,204 of record CACXDR010000391.1, on the reverse strand, counting down.
AAAGGGACAGGTCCTCCGCGCAGGCGATGTAGCCCGCCTGCCCGCCGCCGAACTGGATATGCATGCCGAGCGGCTGGATGTCCCCGCAGACAAGGTCCGCACCGAGGTTCAGCGGGGATTCCATCACGCCGAGCGCCGCGATGTCCGTGCGGGCGATGACCAGGGCGCCCTGTGCGTGGGCGAGGGCGGCGATGCTTTCCGGATCATCGTCCAGGAAGCCCAGGTACGACGGGTTCTCATAGTAAACTGCCGCCACGTCCCCCGCGGAGAGGAGAGCGGAGAGCGCTTCCCTGTCCATGCGTCCGTCCGCGCGGCGCGGTACGGTCTTAAGGACCGCGGCGCTCCTTGTGTACGACTCTGCCTGCGAGAGGATCTCCGGGTCCATGGTGTCAGGGACCAGGATCACGCTGCGCTTTGCCCCGCGCGCCTCCTGGACGCGGACTGCCATGCGGAACGAGGAGCATACGGACTGGCCCGCGTCATAGGTCGTATAGCTCACGCAGTCCGCGTCGAGAAGCTCCCCGAGCATGCTCGTATACTCGAAGATCGCCTGCATTTTCCCGTGGTCGGAATAGGTGTCGCCGCAGTAGCCGGTGAGGAATTCCCCGCGCTGGTTCAGCTCGTCGCAGACCGCGGGCACCTGGTGCTTGTAGCATCCTGCGCCGAGGAAGCTGACGCAGTCCTCGGTGGTGACGTTTTTGTTCAGGATGGACATGACGTGGCGCCGGAGCTCATATTCGCTCCTGACGGGCTCCGGAAGGTCAAGGCGGCCCCGGAAGAGGAGGTCCTCCGGGATCACGTTTTCCAGGATCTCCCGGACAGAGGAGACGCCAAGCTCGTCAAGCATCTCCCTGCGGACCTCAGGAACGCTGTTGGGAAGGTAGGGGTGGACAAAGGTGCTCATATTCGTTCCTCCGTTTCGGAAAAGGGCGGGCAGGCGGAAGGCCTGCCCGGCGGAAGGCCTGCCGGCTTTCCGCGGATAAAAGCATACAAAAAAGGAACGCGGCCGTACGGGACGGACGCGTTCCTTTTAAAAGACGTGGATCAGAACTCTTCTTCCTTGATCTCTGTTGCCTTCTTTACGATATCAGCGGCTGCGTCCGCTGCTTCCTCAGCCTTTTCGCCTGCCTCCGCGACGGCCTCTGCAGCAGCTTCCTTTGCCTCTGCTGCAGCCTCCGCTGCGTTTGCGAGAGCCTCGTCGGCCGCGGAGCTCAGGGTATCGGCTGCTTCCTCAGCTGCCTCAGCAGCCTCCTCCTGCGCGGTCTCCGGAGCCTTCTTCAGCTTGACTGCAGCTTCCTTCACCACGGTGCGTACCTTTTCGGCAGTGGATTTCGCGGTGTCGCCCGCCGCGGAGCTGCCGTCGCGCACATTGTCGGCGATGATGGCCCCGACGTCCTTCAGCATCTCCTTCGCGGAGCTCGCCATGCCCTTCGCCGCCTCGAGCGTATCCTTCGCCGCGACGGTGAACTCGTCCTTGCTCGCGTTCAGGGAGACGTAATTCCTGCCTGAAGGCGTCTCGGCATCTTCCTCAACTTCCTCTTCGATCACGGGCTCTTCCGGCGCGTCTTCTGCAGCATCATCCTCATCTTCGAAATCATGGAATTCCTCTTCCAGATCTTTATGGAAATCGGAATACTGGCGATAGTAGGAGACTGCAGCTGCTGCTACGCCGGCAAGTGCCGCAAGCGTGAATAACTGACCTAACTTTTTACCCATGGTAGAAGTGCTCCTTTCTTTTTCAATGCTGTTTTTATTTTAATACGGTACGGCGGAAAAATAAAGACAGTCTGAAAAAATCGTATGAAAAACAAAAAAGGCACCTCTTTTCAGAGGTGCCCCGGAAATTGTGGTGATCATTCCGCCTTGGAGGCGATGAGGTCCTTCGAACGGCCCGCGCGGAGGATATAGCTCTCGAGGTTGTGGCCGAGCATGGTCTTCAGGTTCCTGGAGATATCGATGACCTTTACGATGTCGATACCGGTCTCGATGTCCTCTTCCTCGCAGAGGTGAAGGACGTCCTCGGTGGAGACGTTTCCGGCAGCGCCCGGAACGAACGGGCATCCGCCAAGTCCGCCGAAGGAGCTGTCAAACTGCGTCATGCCGGCTGCCATGGCGGTGATGATGTTCGCCACTGCAAGGCCGCGGGTGTTGTGGAAGTGGAGCCACCAGGTGCACTGCGGATACTTCTCGCGGACGTGGGAGCAGAGATCGTAAACGCCGTAGGGAGTGGCCATGCCGGAAGCGTCGGAGAGGGAGATCTCATTGATGCCGACAGCGAGATACGCCTCGATGATGGAATCGACGTCGGAGACCGGGATGCGGCCTTCCCACGGGGAAGCGAACGGCATGGAAATGGAGCCGGAGATCTCAAGCCCGGCAGCGCGCGCAGCGTCGCAGGCGTCAGCGAATCCGGCAACAGACTCCTCCGGAGTCCTGTTCAGGTTCTTGATGTTGTGCATACGGCTTGCGGACACGTTCAGCTTTACCTTCTTGCAGCCGCAGGCGACGGCCCTGTCGACGCCGCGCTTGTTCGGGATCAGCGCGCGGAGCTCGACGCCGGGGATCTCTCCGATCTCCTTGAAGACCTCGTCCGTGTTCGCCATCTGGGGGACTCTTGTGGGATGCATGAAGGAACCTACTTCGATCACCTTGAATCCGGCATCGATCAGGCCTTTCAGGATCTCGACTTTCTGGGCAGTGGTAAGGATCACGGGCTCGTTCTGGAGTCCGTCGCGGAGACCTACTTCACAAAGCTTGACAGATGAAGGGTGATTCATAATTTGTATCCTCCTTGTATTATAGTGAGATTTCCTGATATTCAGCAAAAAAAGCAAAGAATCCTTTTTCCGTTCTCAGTATAGCTTTTAAAGGCGCCTGTAATCCAATAGATTATTTCTATAAAATAATCAATTTTCCGCATAAAAACGAGGGTCTTCGGCTCTCCGGAACATCGAATGAATCGATCCATGAATATTATCAATGATTCATGCACATAATCTATTAATTTATGAAAAACCAATATTGGACACTTGTGCAGATTTTCAATATGATAAATAAGACGTGAAATACGTTTGATCATTTTGCACAGTGTCATGTTTTCGGGGAAATACACACTTTTAATGTTTTATGCGGCTTCAGACATGATCAATAGATAAGGAGAGAATAATATGGCAAAGAAGTTTTCGCTGGCTTATCTTACGATTC
>CACXDR010000390.1 GCA_902766415.1 uncultured Lachnospiraceae bacterium | reverse complement strand
GAGCATGCGGGAGGCAGGCGTGACGGTCTGGGTCTCGCCCTGCTCTGACGCGCACGGGAGCGAATATATCGGGGCGGCGGACCAGACTGTCCGCTTCCTGAGCGGCTTTACCGGCGATTCCTCCACGGTGGTCGTCACGGACAGGGAGGCCTGCCTCTTTACGGACGGCCGTTATTTCGTGCAGGCGGAGATGGAGCTTGCAGGCTCCGGCATCGTCCTCATGAGGATGGGCGAGCCGGGCGTCCCGCAGATCACGGAGTATATAGCGTCCGCGCTCACGGAGGGCGGCGCGCTCGGCTTCTACGCGCCCCTGGTCTCCGCGCGTCTGGGGATCGTCTGGCATCGCGCGGCAGCGAAAAAGGGAGCGACCCTTAAAACGGACAGGGACCTTGCCGGGGAGATCTGGGAGGACCGGCCCTTAAGGAGCGTTTCGCCGCTCATGGTGCACGAGCTGAAATACGCGGGGGAGAGTGCCGCGGAGAAGCTTGCGCGTCTTCGCGCGGAGATGAAAAAGCAGGGCGCGGACATGTTCATTACAGGGGCGCTTGACGAGACCGCCTGGATCACGAACCTGAGAGGCGCGGACATTGAATGCAATCCGGTTTTCCTTTCGTATCTGATCCTCACGGAGGAGGACTGCACGCTCTACGTGCAGGAGCAGGCCCTGACGGAAAAGGCGCGGACGCACTTAAGGGGGGAGGGCATCACCACGGCGGATTACGACGCCTTCGGTGAGGCGCTTGATAGGATCAGGGGAAAGAGGATCCTCCTTGACGTGACGGGCGCGAACTATGACACCTTTCTCCGCCTTAAGGACTCCTGCACACTGGTCGATGCCCTGAGTCCCGCAGCGCGCCTTAAGTGCGTAAAGAATGCCGCCGAGATCCGCTGCATGAAGGCGAGCCACCTCCGCGACGGGGTCTGCGTGACGAAATATATTTACCACCTGAAGCGCCTCGCGCGGGAGGGCTTCCCGAAGGGCTATACGGAGGTGGATGCCGCCCGCGTCCTGGACGGTCTCCGGGCCGCGGATCCGAAGTATGTTTCCTTAAGCTTCCCGACGATCTCCGCCTACGCGGACAATGCCGCCATGTGCCACTACATGCCGGAGGAAAAGACGGCGAAGGTCCTGAAGGCGAAGGGCATGTACCTTGTGGACTCCGGCGCCCAGTACCTTGACGGGACGACGGACGTGACCAGGACGATCGCCCTTGGAAGGACCACAAAGAAGGAGCGGCGGAACTACACGCTGACAGTCTGCGGCATGCTTTCGCTCCTTTACGCGGTGTTCCCGCGCGGCGTGCGGGGCACGAATCTTGATACCTTCGCGCGGAAGGCGCTCTGGGAGAACGGACTTGACTTCAACCACGGGACCGGGCACGGGGTCGGCTTCTTCAACAACGTCCACGAGATGCCTGTCTCGGTGCGCATGCGGCCGTCCGCGGACCCGAAGCGCGACGTTCCGTACGTCCCTGGCATGGTCACGAGCGACGAGCCGGGCGTGTACATTGAGGGACATCACGGGATCCGCACCGAAAACATGATCCTCTGCGCGGAGCACCCGAGGTTCCGCGGGTTCCTGAAATTTGAGACGCTGACGCTCGTGCCGCTGGACCCGGAGCTTATTGACACGGACTATATGACAGACACGGATCTTGAACGATACAATGAATACCAGGCCCTGGTCTTTAAGAAGATCGGGCCGAAGCTTACAGAGGAAGAGAGAGACTGGCTTGAAAACGAAACAGGAAGCATTGCCCGGAAAGGGTGAGAAAAAGGCGAACTGCCCGTACAGGAAGAAATGCGGCGGCTGTATGTACTCCGAGGTGCCGTACGAAGAGCAGCTTGAAAAGAAGGAGCGGGCGGTAAGAAAGCTCCTGGAGCCGTTCGGGGAGGTCTTCCCGATCACCGGCGCGGAGCATCCGTTCCATTACCGGAACAAGGTGACCGCGTCCTTCGGCTTCCGGAACGGGAAGCTCGTGTCCGGCGTTTATGAAAAGAACAGCCACCGGGTCGTGAACATCGACCGCTGCCTCATCCAGGATGAGAAGGCTGACCGGATCATCCACATGATCCGCGAGCTCTGCGTGTCTTTTAAGATCAAATCGTACGATGAGGACACGGCCTTCGGCCTCCTGCGCCACGTGATGGTCAGGACGGGCAGGAAGACCGGGGAGGTCATGGTGATCATGGTCACCGCGTCGCCGGTCTTTCCGGGCAGCCGGAATTTCACGAAGGCCCTCCTTCAGAAATGTCCGGAGATCACGACCATCGTCCAGAACGTCAACCCGCTCCGGACCAGCATGGTGCTCGGGAACAGGAACAAGGTCCTGTACGGCCGCGGCTATATCGAGGACGAGCTCTGCGGGCTCAGGTTCCGTATTTCCCCGTCCTCCTTCTACCAGGTGAACCCGGAGCAGACGGAAAAGCTTTACCGGAAGGCAGTAGAGCTGACGGGCCTCTCCGGGAAAGGGACGCTCCTCGACGCCTACTGCGGGGTCGGGACCATCGGGATGGTCGCGAGCAGGAAGGCGGGCGAGGTCATCGGCGTCGAGCTGAACAGCGACGCGGTGAAGGACGCCGTGGCGAACGCGAAGGCCAACGGGATCGGGAACATCAGCTTCTACGTGAACGACGCGGGCGTGTTCCTCACGGATCTCGCGGCGGCGGGGAAGAAGCTCGACGTCATCATGATGGATCCGCCGCGGACGGGAAGCTCCGAGGAGTTTATACAGAGCGCGGCGAAGGCGAAGCCGGACCGGATCGTATACGTGTCCTGCAATCCGGAGACGCTCGCGCGCGACATTAAGACCTTCAAACGCTGGAACTACAAAATGCAGGAGGCCTGGCCGTTTGACTGCTTCCCGATGACGGAGCATATCGAGACCGTCTGTCTGCTGACACAGAAGGATCTGCAGCGCTGAGAGCTAAAAGCAAAGGAGGAAATCACGTGGGAAAGCCGATTGCAGTAATCGGGGCAGGTAACGGCGGAACGGCCATCGCGGCATTTCTTTCCAGCAAAGGCGCGGAAGTACATCTTTGTGATCTT
>CACXDR010000389.1 GCA_902766415.1 uncultured Lachnospiraceae bacterium | reverse complement strand
GGCTCCGGCCTCCAGTCAGCCGTGTGCAGGTAGCACCAGCTGTCCGCGGTGAAGACGGAGTCGTCCGTCTCGGTATCGGAATCCGGGACGATCATGGTGACGCGGGTCGTCGTATCCGGACAGTAGCTTGTCGGCAGGAGATGGGTCACCGAGCAGACCGTCGCGGTGGAGTGCTTGTCGCACATCTCGGCGGGGATGGTGCCGCGCGCGAAGTACTCCGTGTAGACTGCGCTGCCGCGCGGGTCGTACCGGCAGACGTCGTGGACCGCGAGCTTTCCGGATTTCCGGCAGATCTCCGCCTGGACCACGCTCTCGGGGACCGGGAAGCCCGGGTCGGAAAGCCCCGCGTGGGCCTGCTCCATGATCTTCCGCCAGATATCCTTATGGAAGGAGTTGCCCCCGTTCTCCGCGGAAAGGTCCTGGTTGTTGTCGCAGCCGCCCCAGATGCCGGCGGTGTAGTACGGCGTGTAGCCGACGAACCAGACGTCGTTGTTGCTGGTGGTGGTGCCCGATTTGCCCGCGCAGCTCATGTTCGCGATCTTCGCCCGGGTGCCGGTCGAGTTGACGTTCACCCCGCTCCGCGCGAACTTGCGGTTCGAGACCATGACCTGCTCCATGGCGTTCGTGAGGAGGAACGCGGTGGAGTCCTTCAGGACGCGCCGGGTCTGCGGCGTATTGTCGATGAGGACGTGCCCGTCGTGGTCCAGGATCTTCGTGTAGAAGACCGGCTTCGTGTAGACGCCGTCGTTCGCGATGGCGGCAAAGGCGGCGGTGAGCTCAAGGTTCGAGACGCCCTTCGTCAGGCCGCCCAGCGCCGTCGCCGGATTGTAGTCGGTGTCGGTGAGGGAGGTGATGCCGAACTTCCGGCAGTACTCCACGCCGAGCTGCGGCGTGACGGTCTCCATGAGGCAGCGCACGGCGACGATGTTCATGGAGTAGGCGATGCCGTCCCGGATGGAGGACCACCCGAGGTACTGGTCGCTTCCGTACCAGTTGCGGAACTTCTTTCCGTTCGCCTCGTACGGCCCGTCGTAGTAGACGGTCCCGAGCGTGGCACCGCAGGCGTCAAGCGCCGGGGCGAAGGAGGAGAGGATCTTGAAGGTGGAGCCGGGCTGCCGGAGCGTGCCGGAGGCGCGGTTCAGGGAGAGGGAGACCTTCTTGTCGCCCCGTCCGCCGGAAAGCGCCTTGACCTGCCCGGTGCTGTGCTCGATCAGGACGAAGGAGTCCTGCGGCTCGAGGGTGATGTGGATCGTTTCGCCGAGGACCTGGTCGCCGCTCTTAAGGACGCTCTCCCGGTAGGCCTCCGCGTCCGCGCGCGCGGCCTCCTCGGTGCGGTACAGGCCGGTGAAGTCCGTGTCGAGGTCTTCAAGGTGCCAGCGCTTCAGGTTCATCTCGCTGTAGTTCTTCGTCTCGCCGTCAGCCTGCTTTACGGACAGGCGGTATTCCATGGAGTACTTCGTGACGGGATAGTTCGCGGGATCGTTCACCTCGCGGTCCACGATCCTCTGGAGGTCCGGGTCCTGCGCGGTGTAGATGGAAAGGCCGCCGCTGTACAGAAGGTTGTGCGCCTGCGTTTCCGTCAGGCCGAACTTCTCCTGGAAGTCCGCGAGCACCTGGCGCACCAGCTCGTCGGTATAGTAGCTGTAGGTGTGGGAGGCCTTCTCCTGCGTGATGAGGTCGACGTTCTGGATGCGGCTGTAGACATCGTCCGCGAGGGCTTCGTCCATCTCAGCCTTGGTGATGTAGCCCTGGTCCATCATGTAGCGGAGGATGACCTTGCGCTTGTCGGCGTTCTTTTCCTGCCCGGAGATCGGGTTCAGGCGGGAGGGGTTCTGGGTGATGCCCGCGAGCACCGCGCACTCAGAAAGCGTCAGGTCGGAGACGTCCTTGTTGAAATAGCGGCGGGCTGCCACCTTGACGCCGAGCGCGTTGTTGCCGAGGTTGATCGTGTTCAGGTAGTTGGTCATGATGACCGTCTTGTCCATGATCTGCTCGAGCTTCACGGCAAGGTACTGCTCCTGGATCTTACGCTCGAGCTTTTCGCCGAAGGTCTTCTCCCTTCCGCCGTTGAACACGTTGTTTTTGATGAGCTGCTGGGTGATGGTGGAGCCTCCGCCGGAGGAGGAATCTCCCTTGACGACACCGGCGACCGCACGCATAATGGAACGTGTGTCGATGCCCTTGTGCTGCCAGAAGCGGGCGTCCTCGATGGCGACGAACGCGTCGATCAGGTCCTCGGGCAGCTCGCTGTAGGTCGCTTCCTGCCGGTTCGAGCCTGCCATGACCAGCGTTTCCGTGACATTGCCCTTCGAGTCGTACACGGTGGTCGCGTAGCCCAGCCGGGAGATGCTGTCGGCGCTTAACTCAGGCGCCGAATCGATGATCCCGCGGATCGCGCCGATCCCGCAGGCCGCCAGCATGGCGGAGCCTAAAAGCGCGCACACAAACATGATCCTTGCAAGCGCAAGAACCAGGAAGTTCCGGTATTTTTCTGTTTTCTGCCCGGCCTGTCGGAGCGTGCGTTCCACGGCATATTTTGAAAAGTTCATGCAGTGATTATACCACTCTGATGGTGCGGATTCTACTGATTTCAGGTCCAAAACGGGCTTAAAGTGGGGGAACACGCCCCGTTTATTGCAAAAAAAATACAATATTTTTACAAAACTGATAAGAATGGGGGCGGCAATGGGAAATGAGCGCCAGCCGGCCATGCTCTGCCTTGAGGGCGGGACGGCCGAGATCGTCGAAAAGAAGTCGAGATTCATCGCCGCGGTCTGTCCGGTCGCGACGGAGGAGGAGGCGCAGGCCTTCATCGCGCGGATCCGGAAGGAGAACCGTGACGCGCGGCATAACTGCTACGCCTATATCACGGGGGAGGACGGAAAGACGGAAAAAAGGTCCGACGACGGGGAGCCCTCCGGCACCGCGGGCGCCCCGATGATGGACCTCCTGAAAAAGAAGAACCTGCGGAACGTGTGCGTGGTCGTGACCCGCTATTTCGGGGGCATCCTTTTAGGGACCGGAGGCCTGGTCCGCGCCTACAGCGCCGCAGCGGCGGCAGCCATCGACGCGTCGCTCTTCTCGGAGCGCTTCGCGGGAGTGCTTTCCGCCTGGGAGGTCGACTACGGCTTTTACGGGAAGCTCCAGCGGATCGCGGAGGAGGAGGAGCTGTACACGGCGGAGACGGAATTCACCGACAGGGTGCGCGTGACGCTGCTTCTCCCGGAGGAGAAGGCGGAGCGCGTCATAAAGCGCGTGTCGGAGCTTTCCGGGGGACAGGCATCGCCCGGAGGGCTTAAGAAGGTCCAGTACTGCCGGGTCGGCGGGGTCACGAAGATCCTCTGAGCTTCACGGCAGCGGCCGGGAGTTTGGAATCCCTCTTGCCTTTCTTTATTGAAAAGTTTATACTATCTATTTGTTGTAAAAATGTAAGCTTAATGAAACAGGTCCGGTTGAGCGGCGCGTCTGCCGCGCGGAGCCTTCAGAGAAAGAGGTCTGTATGATTACGAAGAGAGAAGATGTGAGGAACGTAGCCATCATCGCCCACGTCGACCACGGCAAGACGACGCTGGTGGACCAGCTGCTCAGGCAGAGCGGAGTGTTCCGCGAGAACCAGGAGCTGGTGGACCGCGTCATGGATTCCAACGATATCGAGCGGGAGCGCGGGATCACGATCCTCTCCAAGAATACGGCCATCCACTATAACGGCGTGAAGATCAACATCATCGACACCCCCGGCCACGCGGATTTCGGCGGCGAGGTGGAGCGCGTCCTGAAGATGGTGAACGGCGT
>CACXDR010000388.1 GCA_902766415.1 uncultured Lachnospiraceae bacterium | reverse complement strand
GTGGTATTCGGATTACTATTTCCTTTCAGATTATGACAGGCTGTTCCCGGGACACCTGCGCATGCCGACCGGCTTCGCGGTCCCCGTCGTCTACACGGACACGGCGATCCTTCCCGGCGCGCCGGAAAAGGTCTCCGGAAAGGACGCGCTTCAGGAATATCTCGCCGGAGGGACTGCCGCGGCGGATCCCGCGGCGCAGGAGCTTTGGGCGTCCTTCTATGAGGCCCCCTCCGGAAGCGGGGAGGCGGGGGATTTCTTCCTCGACGAGGAGGAGATCGCGCAGAACGCGGACCCCGACAAGAACGATGCTGCCCTGCGGGCAGCGCTCACGAAGGGACACGCTGCGTTCTGGCTTTCCGATACCGACGCGTACGAGACCGTGCAGGACAGGATGGCGGGGCTCTACAGCGTGACCGCAGTCAGCGGGATGAAGCTGAACGGACGCTTTACGGAGCTCTGGAGCGTCAGCGCGGCGGGAACGGAGGCGGACAGGAGGGCCGGGATCCGGCTCGTCTACCATCTCCTTACCGCGGAGGACCAGCAGTACATGGACCTCCAGGAGCGGAGGGGGCTGCCGCTTCATAAAGAGATGTTCCGGGAGTACCTGCGGATCAACCCGGAGCTTTCAGGGATCCGCGACAGTATTTCCAGTCTTCGGTTCTGAACGGGGGAAGTATGGCCAGGCGGTGTATGGGCTGCATGAAGCTCTATGACGAAAAATTCAATATCTGCCCGTATTGCGGGACGGTGTTCAACGCGCCCCCGGACGAGCCGATCCATATGGTCCCGGGCTCCATCCTCGCGAAGCGGTATATCGTCGGGCGGGTCCTGGGGCACGGCGGCTTCGGCGTGACGTACATCGGATACGACCCGGTCCTCGAGAAGCGGATCGCGGTGAAGGAGTATCTCCCGGGCGAGTTTGCCACCCGCATGCCGAACGCGCAGACGCTCACGGTCTATACGGGCGACCGGGAGGAGCAGTTCCGGATCGGCAGGGAGAAGGTCCTGGACGAGGCGAGACGCCTCGCAAAGGTGCAGAACGCCCCGAACGTGGTCCATATCTACGACACGTTCGAGGAGAACAACACCGCGTACATCATCATGGAGCTTCTGGACGGCCAGTCCGTCAAGGAGCTGATGGCGCAGAACGGGCGCATGCCGCTGGATCTCGCGCTCCACGTGGTCATGCAGGTGATCGCGGGGATGAAGGAGGTCCACAGGACCGGTCTCCTCCACAGGGACATTTCCCCGGACAATATCTATATCCTGAAGGACGGGACGGTCAAGATCCTGGATTTCGGGGCGGCGCGCTACGCCACCTCCAGCCATTCCAAGAGCCTTTCCGTGATCGTGAAGCCCGGCTATTCCCCGGAGGAGCAGTACAGGAGCCGCGGGGACCAGGGCACCTGGACGGACGTGTACGCGCTCGCGGCGACCTTCTACAAGATGCTGACCGGCATCACGCCTGACGACGCGCTGGAGCGCTCCGTGAGGGATACGCTGCAGCCGCCCTCCGCCCTGGGGATCCAGATCCCCGAGGGGATGGAGACGGCCCTCATGAACGCGCTGAACGTCGCGATCGAGGACCGGACCCGGACCATGGAGGAATTTGAAGAGGAGCTTCTGGCGGACACGGTCAGAAAGAGGGAGATCACCGACCGGACGCAGGATACCGGCCGGATCTCCATGAAGGCCGTGGCAGCGATCGGGATCGGCGCGGCGCTGGCGCTCTGCATGCTCGTGGCTGCCCTGATCGGTCCCCGGACCGGGATGGGCCCGTGGAAGATCCCGGCCGGCTACGCGAGCGTCCCGAATCTCGTAAACCTCGCGGAGACGGAGGCGGTGCGGTCCGGCAGGAACGCCGGCGTTACGGTGCTCGCCTCCTCGACCAGCTTTTCGGCGGTCATCCCGGAGGGGAGCGTGGTCGGGCAGGACGTGAAGGTAGGGACCCTCGTGAAAAGAGGCTCGGAGGTCGGCGTGGAGCTGAGCCGCGGCAGGGAAAAGGTCCAGGTCCCGTCCGTACAGGGGATGGAGCTTTCCGCGGCGCAGGCCCTGCTTGAGGACGCAGGCTTCAAGGTGGAGCATGAGCTCGTCTCCGCGCCCGGCTTCGCGCCGGGGACCGTCGTCACACAGAGCGCCGGGGCCGGGACCACAGCGGTCAAGGGCTCGACCGTTCGCCTGGAGGCC
>CACXDR010000387.1 GCA_902766415.1 uncultured Lachnospiraceae bacterium | reverse complement strand
TGTTCGGACGCTGCAGCTTACATCCGTCCGCCCCAGTCGGATTTTATCCGCCTGGATTCGGACGTCTGTGCTGCAGAGCCGGACACCTGGGGAACATTGTCTGCATTTTCCTTAGTGCGACAGCCCCTTTTTATATCCGGGAAGGGCAGCTTAACGTGAAGGAAAGCTTAACGCGAAGGATCATCTGACGCTGAATGCACCGATGCCGGGGGGGAAAGCTCCATAAAAAGGTTCGGCACCCGGCCGGGGAGCCAGGTGCCTGAAGGGTGGGTATGAGAGTTAAGTTCAACTTAACCTGATGCGATTCTAAAAAGGAAAGCTTAAAATAAGCTGAAAAAACCGGACCGTTATTTTTAAGCTTCCGGGAAGCGGGACCGCGTCAGTCTGCCCGGACCGGAGAAGTTTCCGGAACAGCTGCGGCTGCCGCTGCAGTCTCGGCTGCCGGAGCAGTCTCAGCTGCCGCCGCAGTCTCAGTCTGTGCCGCGGGCGCTGCCGCTGCCGCGTTCGGGTCCGGTGCCGCGGGCTGTGCGACGACCGGCTCGACAGCCGCGACCGACTTCAGCGCGAAATCGAAGCCGCGGAGCACGGCAACGCGGACCTGCTTTTCACGCGGGCACGCGAAGGTGATGGTGACTGCGGGCGCCGAGGTGGTCAGCTTCTCGGAAATATAAAGAGACTTCCCGGAGGTAAGGCCGGTGACGGAGATGCGTCCGGAGGTCGCGTTGCCTTCCTGGCCGGCGACCGGGGCGAAGGTCAGCGACATCTTCGTCTGGTTCCCGCTCAGGTCATAGACCGCGGAAGCCGCGTGGCTGACAGAACCGTTGAGGATGACGGCATTGTCCCAGTGAAGCCCGCCGTTTACGTCGGCGCCGCCGCCGGCGGAGCCGTAGTTCAGCTCTGCCGGAGCCGCAAGCTCCCTGAGAGTCTCGTTCGCGGAGATCTCCATGGAAGAAGAGGAGGTGTTTCCGACTGCGCGTTCCTGCACGACGCCGTCCACGGTCCACATGCCGTTCTGGTCGACGGTGTAGCCGTCGATCACGGTGTTCTGCGCAAGATAGCCGTTCTCGTCGAGATAGTAGCACTGGGCAAGGCCGTTGTGGTCTCCGTCGATCCACGCCCACTGGCTCTTCATATAGCTTTCCTCCGTGCCCCTTCCGAGCACGTCGTAGCGCCAGCGGCCTTCGCTGTCGACCTTCCATGCGGCCGCGGATGCAGGAGCAGCCATCATGAGGGCCATCACTGCGGAGAGGGACATTGCAAGCATCTGCTTCTTCATATAAAAACCTCCTGGAGTGTAAATGCGATAATATGATCCTTAATAATTCACTATACCGCCTTTTTATGAAAAGCGAAAGAAAAAACGTTCTGAAATTTGCTCCGGCTTGCTATAATGGCTTCGACGGACGGGAGGAAGCATGATGAACGAGACTGTTTTCAGGGAGCTGACAGCTTTCTATAAGAAGCATTACAGTGAGATCCGCGCCCGCGAGGATCATAAATGGCGCGCCGTGGAGGCATTCCGCGCGGCTGCGCCCATGTCCGCAGCGGATTTTCCTGCCGCGCTCGCGGAGGGCCTCGGGAAGACCGGGAACCTTCTGGATTCCGGGTATTATTATCCCCGGACGGCGCTTTTCATGATGATGAAGAAGGACCCGGAGGCGGTCCGCGGCATGTTCGAGGATCTTTACCGGGAGCAGGACGGCGTTTTTGACCGGGTGGAGATCTTTTCCGCGAAGGCGCGCGCGCTGAGGAAAAAATACTTCAGCCAGGCGGAGCTGCCGGACGATGACCAGGACGAGCACGCGGTGTCGGTCTACCTGTTCCTCCGGTATCCGGAAACGCACTATATTTATAAGTACACCGCCTTCCGCGCGGCGGCGGAGCTTCTGAACACCGGCTACGTCCCGCGGCGGAACGACCGGCGGAACCTTCCGGCGTATTACAGCCTCTGCGGGGAGCTGAACCGGCGGATCAGGGACGACGCGGAGCTTCTGTCCATGGAGGAGGCGCGGCGGAGCGAATTCCCGGGCGCGGACCCGGAGTATCACCTCCTTACGGAGGACCTCGTGATCTGCGCGGCGACGTATTTCCGCCATCCGGAGATGTTCGGCACGGCCGGGACGCCGGAGCGCGCGGGAAAGCTGCGCCTGTCCGGTGAGAAGCGGGAGATGCCGCTCGAGGCGGTCCCGTTCTTTGACCCGGTGGAGATCGCGCGCTACGAAGACTCCCTGAGGGACGCGGGACTCGCCTTTGTCCTTCAGCAGGAGCGCATGAAGGTGCGGAGCTACCGGATCAGCGCGAAGAAGCAGCCCAGGATCCTGAACGCGGGCAGCGCGCTCGGGGAGGGGTACGATATCCTTTCCTACGACCGCCGCGGCGAGGAGCTCCGGATCGCGGTCAGGGTCACGACAGGGTCTGAAAACGAGAGCTTTACGGTCTCCGAGGCGGAGCGGCGCGTGAGCGCCATGGACCCCGCGCACTTCCGCCTGTACCGCGTCTACGCGTTTGACCCGGCAGACGGGACGGGGAAATATTCGGTCTTCCGGGGAGACCTTACGCCGTTCTGCGTGAACCCGGAGCGCTACCGGATCATGCTTTGAGGCCCGGGCGGGCCGCGGATTAAGGCCGCGGGCACTGCAGCGGCCGCCGGAAGAAAGCGGCTGCGGAGGGAAGAAATAAGGAAAGAAAAAGAGGAGCAGCAGTTCATGTATCTGATCGCAGGCCTCGGGAATCCCGGGGATAAATACGAAAACACAAGACACAACGTCGGCTTTCACGTGATCGACGTCCTGGCGGACAGGATGAGGACCACCGTCGGGGAGAGGAAGCACTTCGCGCTGACCGGCAGGGGAATGATCGGCGCCGAGCGCGTCATCCTTGCGAAGCCGCAGACCTATATGAACAATTCCGGCCAGAGCCTCCGCGCCATTGCGGACTTCTACAAGATCCCGCCGGAGGACATCATCGTCGTCTCTGACGACATCGACCTCGAGGAGGGGCAGCTGAGGATCCGGCTCAAGGGAAGCGCCGGCGGCCATAACGGGCTGAAGTCCATCATCGCCCACCTGGGCTCCCAGGAGTTCAAACGGGTCCGGGTCGGGATCGGGGGCAAGCCGGAGGGCTGGGACCTCGCGGACTACGTCCTCGGGCAGCTGAAGGGCGCGGACCGGGAGACCATGGAAAAGGCATACCGGACCGCCGCGGACGCGGTCGAGACCATGGTCACCGAGGGCGGCGAGGCCGCGATGATGAAGTTCAACAAAAAGCCGAAGAAAAAGAAGAAGGCGGCGGCTGAAGGCAAAGCGCCGGAAAGCGCGGAAGCGGCCGGTGAAGGCAAAGCCCCGGCGGACACAGCCGCGGCAGATGCCGGCCAGGCGGCAAAGGATACGGCGGCGAAGGACACGGCCGAGGCGTAAGGAGAACATCTCGAATCCATGAGCATATTCAGAAATCCGCTCCCCGGGCTTGAAGGCTACGGGGAGATCGAAAAAGACGCGGCCAGGGGGGCGGGGCCCCTGCTGGTCACCGGGCTCTCGGACAGCGCGAAGGCGCATTTTATCGCGGAGCTCGCTTCGGCTGACCGCCCGTGGAAGCTGGTCGTGACGCACGACGAGGCGGCGGCGCGGTCCATCTGCGACGACCTCCGTTCCTTCTCGGGACATGTCTGGCTGTATCCCGCCAGGGATCTTCTGTTTTATACCGCGGACATCCGCGGTTTTGAAGTTTCAAGGGACCGTATCAGCGTCTGGCGGCATATGGCGGAGGACCCGGAGGGCATCGTCGTCACGACGGTCGACGCGCTGATGGACAGGCTGGATGAGCCGGAGCGCTTCCGCGGGAGCGTGTTCACCATCACGGAGGATGACCAGCTGGACCCGCAGGAGCTTGCGGAGCGCCTTGTTGACTTCGGCTATGAACGGACACAGGAGGTCGACGGCATCGGCCAGTTCTCGATCCGCGGCGGGATCATCGACATTTTCCCGCTGACGGAGGAGATGCCGGTGCGCATCGAGCTCTGGGACACGGACATCGATTCCATCCGGATCTTCGATCCGGAGACGCAGCGCTCCGACGAGAGGATCGGCAGGGTGTC
>CACXDR010000386.1 GCA_902766415.1 uncultured Lachnospiraceae bacterium | reverse complement strand
TTTCCCGTCTCCCCGGCATGAGGCCGGGCAGGAGGTCCGGAGGCGTTGCCGGTGAAGCATTCAGGAAAGAAAAAAGAATATACCGCGCGGCTGCACGCGCTTTTCCGGATGTCGGCGCTGGTCCTCGCGCTCGCCGTCCTTCTTTCCGCCTGCGGCAGGAAGGCCGCGGAGGAGCCGGAGACCGGGGAGACGCCGGTCCCCTACACCGCCGCGCAGATGACGCTCGTCGTCTCGTCTGAGCGGCAGCGGACGGAGGCGGTCTACGGGGAGCGGATCTGGAAGGTCCCCGCGGGCAGCGCGGGAGAGAATTACGAGCAGGCCTTTTACGGGCAGATGCGTGAGTTCTTTATCGAGCTCGCCGCCATGAACGGCATGGCGAAGGAGCGGGGGCTCAAGCTCGGCATGGACGAGCGGCGGCGCCTCGCGGAGGCGGCGGAGCGCTTTTACGGGGAGATCAGCGCCTCCGAAGGCGGCGCGCAGGTCCCCGGGCGCGAGGAGACGGAGGAGCTTTTTTTCCAGTACGCGCTCGCGCAGCGGCTGAAGGAATCCATGCTGTCGGACCGCCGCGCCGAGGTGAGCGAGAACGAGGCGAAGGTGATCCGGATCCGCCAGATCGTGAACAGCGACCGTGCCATGGCGGAGACCGCCCTTGACCGGGCGATGAACGGGGCGGACTTCTACGCGCTCGCCCAGAGCTACTCCGAGAGCAGGACGATCGAATTCCGCGCCGCGCGCGGGGAGCTTCCCGCCGCGTGCGAGGAGGCCGCGTTCGCCCTTGAGGAGGGCGGGATCAGCCCCCTCACGGAGGCGGACGGAAAGTTCTATATCTTCATGTGCGTCGACAGCTATGACGAGGCGGAGACCGCGCTTCGCAAGCAGGCCATGCAGGGCGTCCGGCTGAAGCGGATCGTGAACGAGGCCTACGGGAAGTATCTGTCGGAGCATATCATTACGGTCGATGAGGCCGCCTGGGAGAGCGTCGTGGCGAACGCCGCGCAGAGCTTCCGAGGGGCGGATTTCTTCGCCGCCGTCAGGGAGGGCATGGAGGATGAAGGCGTATAAGGCAGAGGACCTGAGGGCGCTCACGCAGGCGCTGTTCCTCACGGATATGTTCGACGGTTTCCTCCTTTCGGAGGCGGAGTTCCGCACCTACTGCACCTTTACCGTGGACGGCAGGACGGACCGCGGATGGTACACGGACGAGGAGCTCGAGGAGCAGCGGGTGGAGGAGCTTGCCTCCTACGGGAAGCTGCGCCCTGTCTGCTTCGGCCTGATCAAAGGGAAGCGGACGCCCGGCTTTTTCCGGATCGTGATGAAGCTTTCGCCGGAGGATACCGAAAAGCTCCTTAAGGAGAACCGTCCGGACCTTTCCCCGGAGTCGGCAGGCTTTTACATGAATTTCAGGTTTGAGGAGGGGACGCTTACCTGCGTCACCGCCGCGTCACTTAACATATTCCCGCCGGACCGCGCGCTCGAGGAGGCCTGGGACCTTCAGGTCCTCGAGCTTTTCAGGAAGCGCGGGATCGCGGTATCTGTTTTATAAAGCACGGGCCGGGACATCCCGGGACGGGAGGCCCCGGCGCATGAAAAGGAGCAGGCATGAAAAAATTCGGAGACCAGACACCCGGCGGAGAGCCCTTCCTTGAGGTCGGGGAGTACGGCGAGGGCGGAAAAGCGGAGTTCTTTTCTGACGGCGCCGCCGGGGACGGGGCGGACACAGGCGCTCCTCCTGAGGAGGAGGACGCTGCTCCCGACCTTCTCGGGATCTATTTTGACGAGGTGAACGCCATTCCCGCATTCGGGGAGGGCGAGGAGGAAGCGCTTTCCCGGCGCGCCGCGCAGGGCGATGCCGCCGCGCGCGACCGCCTGATGGAAGGCTACCTGAAGCACGCGCTCACCATCGTCAGGGAATACATGGGCGGCCCGGTCAGCGTCCCGGAGCTGATCGGGATCTCGAATCTTTCCATGGTCAAGGCGGTCCGCACCTGGCTTGACCACCAGGCGGCGCCGTACGTAAGGCCGGCCGGGAAGACGGAAGATCAGGCATTGGCAACCCTTTCGCTTCGTGATACGATAACTGCGACCGTAAGAACGGACCTCGCAGCGGCGGTCGAGCGCGAGAACTTCAAGAAGAAGGAGTCGGAGGAGATCGCCGGACGCGCGAACCGCCTGACGGAGACCGCGCGCGTCATGGCCGGGGAGCTGGGACGGCAGGCCACGCCGGAGGAGCTGGCGGAACGCATGCGGATCCCTGTGGAGGAAGTGAAGGAACTGATCAGGATGACCATGCAGGCAATGTAATACTGTATGTTGGCAGGAGAAAGGAGTTCTATGAGTGTAAGAAGGATCTATGTGGAGAAAAAGCCCGACTACGCAGTCAGGGCGCACGAGCTCGACGCGGATATCAGGAGCTATCTTGGTATCGGGGGCGTCACAGGAGTGCGCGTACTGATCAGGTACGACATTGAAGACATGACGGATGCAACGTACGCGGCTTCCCGCGGGACCATTTTTTCAGAGCCGCCGCTGGACGATCTTTACGAGGAGACCTTCCCGCACGCCGCCGGCGACTTCATCTTTTCCGTCGAGTATCTTCCCGGCCAGTTCGACCAGCGCGCCGACTCGGCCGTGCAGTGCGTAAAGCTCATCAACGAGCATTCGAAGGCGGTGATCCGCTCCGCGACGACGTACGTTATCTCAGGCACGCTGACCGACGAGGAAAAGGCAGGGATCAAGGCGTTCTGCATCAACCCGGTGGACTCCCGCGAGACCTCTGAGGAAAAGCCGGAAACGCTGAACGTCGAGTATCCCGTCCCGGACGACGTCCCTGTCTTCGACGGGTTCCTTACCATGGACGAGGACGCGTTCCAGGCGCTTTACCGGTCGCTGAACCTTGCCATGACGTACACCGATTTCAAATTCATCCGCAGCTATTTCGACCAGGAGGAGCACCGCGATCCCACGATGACCGAGATCCGCATGCTGGACACCTACTGGTCCGACCACTGCCGCCACACCACCTTCCAGACGGAGCTTACGGACATCACCTTCCTTGAGGGCGACTACAGGGAGCGTCTCGAGAAGACCTACAGCAGCTACCTCGCGGACCGGAAGGAGGTCTTCGGGGACCGAAAGGACAAGTTCGTCTGCCTGATGGACCTCGCGCTCATGGGCATGCGGAAGCTCAGGAAGGAAGGGAAGCTCGCCGACATGGAACAGTCGGACGAGATCAACGCCTGCTCCATCGTGGTCCCGATCGAGATCGACGGGAAGGAAGAGGAGTGGCTCGTCAACTTCAAGAACGAGACTCATAACCACCC
>CACXDR010000385.1 GCA_902766415.1 uncultured Lachnospiraceae bacterium | reverse complement strand
GCTTCTGGTGCTGCATCATGATGATGGTGTTGCAGTAGGTCGCGATGCCGTTTGCGCCGCCGGAGCCGGTGAAACGGGTGACCGGGTGATGATAGTCACCGATGGAGGTGGAGTTGACGTTGCCGAACGGGTCGATCTGTGCGCCGCCGATGAAAGCGACCAGACGGTCCTCGTCGTGCAGCCACTCATTAGCCTCGAAGCCGACGAAGCGGATGTTCGGCCACTGGACAGCGCAGTGCGCCATGAAGCGGAGATCGCCGACGGAACGCGGGACCTCGACCGGGTCGCAGTCCATAAGGCCGGACTCGACGATCGGATGGCAGGACGGGCATACGGCACGCTTCGCAAGGGAAGCGCCGATCAGCGGAAGTCCCGTACCAACGATAACGATCTGGTTTTCCTTGATGTTCTTCGCAATGGCATACGCCTGCATTTCCTGCTTGGTATAGTTCTTGTAATCAGCCATGTTCTCTGCCTCCCCCTTATCTCTTTGCGTAGCCAAGGCCCGGAACGACCTTCAGCTTTGCCAGTCGGGAACCGCCGATCTTGTCGAGCAGCTCGTCGTTGTCCTTCACGCCATAGATCCACTTGTCAAGGTAGTCCTTGAATGTTTCGGGGTTCACCGGAGCAGTGTACGGGATGCCCTTCTTCTCAGCCTTGGCAGCTTCCTTAGCGATCTGCTTCTCGGCGTCTTCCTTATCCTGGTACTTGGAGGCCTTGTCGTACTCCTTGAGGGCAGCGTCGTCACAGTCATAGTAGTTGTAGCACTGGCTCGGCCATGCGCCGAACGGAGCGTGGACGACAGCGTTCACGCACTCGCCGAAGATGCTGGTCGCAGCCGGATCGCGGCGGATCCACTCATCGCTGACGAGCTCTTCGCAGGTGACGATGACCTTTCTCGCGGCGACAGCGATGTCGATGTCGTGGAACTCATCGCCTTCGATGATGCAGGTGCCGTCCGGGGATGCCTTCTGGACATGGATGATCGCGGTGTCAAACTTCGGGACCGGGACAGCGACGACCTTCTCGCCCGGGTTGAACGGGTTGTCGACGAACGCAAGCTTCAGGTCATCCAGCTTCGGGACCTGCTTTCTGGTCTCTTCGGAGATGCCCCAGAAATCGACCAGGCCGGAGCCGCCCATCAGCTTGACCGGAAGGAACGGAAGTCCGAGGGATGCAGCATGAAGCTGAAGCATCAGGACGTCCTGGGAATAATCCTCGAACAGGACCTTGCCCTGCTCGATGAAAGCACGGAAACGGCGGGAAACGGTGGTGTAGCCGGAGTTTGCGGTATAGCAGTTGATGTAAGCCTTGACGCGGCCTTCACCGATCAGCATATCCCAGTCTCCGCCTGCCGGGGTGCTCCAGCCAATAAAATCTGTCTGGCCCTGACGAAGGATCTCTCCGACAGCCGCGTACGGTCTGCGGTTGGTGGTGAAGCCGCCGAACACGATCTGATCGCCGCTCTCAACATACTTTGCAACGGCATCATGTAAATTCATTACTTTATTCAAAGCAGTTGCCTCCTTTCGAATATCAGAACTCAAATTAATCTATCTTTTGAAGCAGAATTACTGTGATCCATATACCGCACGCGGACGGCTCAGGGCCATGCCGCACGCGGCTCCCCGTACAGGTCAGTGTGCGAAGAAGGTAAGGAAGAAGCCTGCCGCGACTGCGGAACCGATAACGCCTGCGACGTTCGGGCCCATAGCGTGCATGAGCAGGAAGTTGGTGCGGTCGACCTTCGATCCGACGGTCTGCGAGACACGCGCCGCCATCGGGACCGCGGAAACGCCTGCCGAGCCGATCAGCGGGTTGATCTTTCCGCCGGTCACCTGGCACAGCAGCTTGCCGAGGAGCAGTCCGCCGACAGTCGAGAAGCAGAACGCCGCAAGGCCCATCGCGACGATGGCCAGCGTCTGCGGGCTCAGGAAGATCTCGCCTCTGGAGGTCGCGCCGACCGCCAGGCCGAGGAAGATGGTGCAGATGTTGCAGAGCGCGTTCTGCGCCGTGTCGGAAAGTCTCTCGACGACGCCGCACTCACGGAACAGGTTGCCGAGCATCAGCATGCAGAGCAGCGGGGCAACGTCCGGAAGGAACAGGGAGCAGACGGTCGCGACCATGACCGGGAAGATGATCTTCTCAGTCTTGGAGACCTTGCGGAGCTGCGTCATCTTGATCTTGCGCTCCTTCTCCGTGGTCAGGGCCATCATGATCGGCGGCTGGATCAGCGGGATCAGCGCCATGTAGGAATACGCTGCGACAGCGATGGGAGCGACCAGTTCCGGAGCCAGGTTGTTCGCGACATAGATCGCAGTCGGGCCGTCAGCACCGCCGATGATGCCGATGGCTGCCGCCTGCTGGGGGGTGAACAGGCCGGTGGCGTTCG
>CACXDR010000384.1 GCA_902766415.1 uncultured Lachnospiraceae bacterium | reverse complement strand
GCGGAGCCCGGCGGATACAGGAGGCTCAGGATCACCGTAAAGGACGAGGGCATCGGAATGTCGCCGGAGTTCATCGGGCATATCTTCGAACCCTTCGCGAGGGAGGACAGGCCCGACGTCCGCAGGATCACGGGCAGCGGCCTGGGCATGCCGATCGTCAAAGGCATCGCGGAAATGATGGGAGGCTCCGTCTCCATAAAAAGCGAGATCGGGAAGGGCTCGGAATTTACGGTCCTTCTTACACTCAAGGCGCAGGCCCCGGGCGATGCCGGAGCCGGTGACGGGGAGGAGATCATTTCCTCCTACAGGATCTTCGAGGATGCCGCTGCCCCTTCAGAGAAACGGGACGGCACCAGGCACAGGATCCTTCTCGTGGAGGACAACCACATCAACCAGGATATCGCCGCGCGCTTCCTCCAGTATCTGGGCTATGACTATGAGGTGGCGGAGAACGGAAAGGAAGCGCTTGAAAGGATCACCGGGGCGGAGCCGGGATACTTCGCGGCGGTCCTCATGGATATCCGGATGCCGGTCATGAACGGGTATGAGGCCGCGGAAAAGATCCGCGCCCTGCCCGGGGCGTACAGCCGGATCCCGGTCATCGCCATGACGGCGGACGCGTTCGAGGATGATATGCTCAGGGCCAGGGAAGCCGGCATGAACGCGTTCATCGCGAAACCGGTGGATATGAGGGCGCTTAAGCAGATACTGGAAAAATATATCTGACGACAGTTTTTTTACATCCCAGGAGAAGACAGAATGCAGGACATGACCAATATGAGCGGACAGGACGCGATTTTTGAATTTCTCAGGAAAGCCCCGAGAGAGCGCGGCAGGAATTTCCTGGACAGGATCCTCTACCGGGAGGCGGAGGAGCTGTGGCTTCTGGAGCCGCAGAGCCGGCAGGCCATCGACCTGAGACAGTACTACGGCGACAGAGAAAACGCCGCGGTCTGCTTTGATTATGAGCGGAGGATCACGGAACGGATCCGCCGCTACTGCGCGGATACGGACACCACGCGGCTTGTCATGGAGCTTTCCATCGGGACCATTGCCCGCGCGCTCTACGGGAGCGACCGCTACCGCGTGCGCTTCAGCGAGGAGCCCGTCAGCGGGAACCTCAGGTGGAAGACCATTTCCTTCTATCCCGCGGACCGCGAGTGCCACTTCTTCTGCGTCGCGGTCGAGGACGTCACGGACCTCGTCATGCCGGACGCGGACCGGAACCAGAAGCTTCGCACAGAGCTCACGCAGGTGAGGAACCGCGCCCTCGCGGCGGAGACCGTGCTCTCCATCCTCAGCAGGGAGATGCGCACGCCGCTGAACTCCATTCTGGGACTCACGGACCTCGCGAAATCGGATACGGAGAATGCCGGTGCCATGGAGGGGTATCTTGAAAAGATCGCCGTCTCCGGCACGCATCTCCGCGATCTCATGGACGATATGGTCCGCATGCGGAAGATGCTCCGGGAGGAGACGAGGCAGGAGGCGGAGCCGTTCGACCTGCGCGCCGTGATCAACGAGCTGAACAGCGACATCGCCCCGCTGATGGAGGAGAAGGGGTTAAAGTATCACTTCTTCGCGGAGGACCTCCACGCGCCGGTGATCTCCGCCGACAGGGGAACGGTGTCCCAGCTCCTCGCAAAGCTTTTAAAGACCGCCATGTACTACGCGGGCAAGGGGGATACGCTCGAGTTCCGCGTGACAGAGCTTTACCAGAGAAAGAAGCGGACCATGATCCGGTTCGCGGTCTCGTCGCCTGACCAGCTGATCGAACAGGAGCAGCTGAAGAACGTGTTCCGGCCGGCGGACTATTTCACGACGCTTCTCAGGCAGAACCTGAACGACATAGACCCGGGGCTCATCATCTTCAAGAATTACGTCGCCCTGCTCGGCGGGACGCTGATGGTCCAGAGCAGCGAGGAGAACGGGACGGAGTTTGCCGTCACCATGACCTTCGTGATCGCGGACAATGTGCCGGGACGCGCGGAGACTGAGGAGATCATGGACAGCTATCCCGCGTTCCGCGGCCGCCGCGTGCTGCTGGTAGACGACAACCCGATCAACCTCGAGATGGAGGAGCGGCTTCTGGAGCGCGCGGGACTTTCCGTCGTCACAGCCTCGAACGGGGGCGAGGCGGTGGACCTCTTTATGAGGGAGGGCAGGAACTTTGACGTGATCCTCATGGATATCCGCATGCCGGTCATGGACGGGCTTGAGGCAGCGCGCGAGATCCGCAGCGCGGAGGCGGAGACCGGGCACAGTACGCCGATCATCGCGCTGACCGCGAACGCCTTTGAGACAGACGTGATCCAGAGCTTCGGCGCCGGCATGAACGAGCACCTTGTAAAGCCGATCGAACCGAAGAGGCTCTGCGCGGTGCTGAGCCACTATATTAAATAAACATAAGGCCGGGGCAGCCGCGTCCATGCGGCAGTCCCGGTCTTATGAATGAAGGGCAGGCCCCGGAGGACCTGCCCTTTTTGTATTCTTAAGTTATTTCAGCTTTGTCCGGTCACCGAAGTAGATGAGAAGGATGGTCCCCGGGCCGGTATGCGCCCCGATGATCGGGCCTTCCATCATCTTCGTGATCTTTGTGGTGCCGTCCACCTCGCGCACCAGGTCGATCATATGGTCCGCGCGCTCGGAGGCGCTGCCGTGGATCACGTAGACGTGGTTCCCGAGGGAGGGATCACGGTATTCGGCGTAGAGGCTTACAAGCTCCTTTAGGGCGGGCTTTTCGCCGCGCTTCTTGGTGAGCGTCGAAAGCTTTCCCTCAGGATTCAGGCAGAGGATCGGCTTTACGTTCAGCATGGTCCCGATGATAGCGGTCGTGGCGGGAAGGCGTCCGCCGCGCTTAAGGTACATGAGGTCGTCCACCATGAGGGTGACGCAGAGCTTTCCGGCAAGCTCCGTGAGCCTGTCCGCGTTCTCCTTCGCGGAAAGTCCCTTTTCACGGCCCTCCACAGCGGCTTCCGCGAGGAGCCCAAGCCCTGCAGAGGCGGAGAGGGAATCGACCGGGTAGAGCGTGCGCTCCGGGAAGCTCTCCTTCAGCTCCGCCTGCGCGAGCATCACGTTGTCAAAGGTCTTGGTAAGCCCGCTCGAGAGGGAGATGTAGATGATGTCCTTTCCTTCCTGCATAAGAGGAGTGAAGAGGTCAAGATATACGCCGGGGGAGATCTGGCTGGTCTGGGTCAGGTCTCCGTTTTTCTGTCCGTTGTAGAAGCGGGTGAGGATCTCCTCGTCCTGCATCTCATCACACAGCCGGTCCTCGGCGCCGAGCGTGTAGTGCATGGGGACGAAGCGGATGTCGTTCGCGGCGGCGTACGCCGGCTCGATATCGGCCGAAGTATCAACAAAGATCATATAATCCTGCATGGAAAGAAGTCCTTTCGTATTCGTCATTCTGTTTCCGGAGGGACCGGAGGAGTTTAAAAAGTAACAGATGTTGCTTTTTCATAGTTTTCTATTATAATAGTTCGTACAGGAAAATAAAATGGTCACTTTTGGTACAAGTGTTACCGAACTCAGGAAATGGAGACATTCATGAAAGAAACACCGGAAACGGATAAGGATCCCGGAACGGATGAGCTCCAGGAGACCGGGGACCGGAGGGTGCTCCGCACCAAGGCGAAGATCAGGGACGCCTTTTTTGAGCTCCTCGGGGAAAAGGAGTTCCGGAGGATCACAGTCTCCGAGCTCTCGGCGCGCGCCGGCATCAACCGCAAGACCTTTTATGTGTATTATATGGATATCGACGACCTTCTCGGGAAGATCGAGGGAGAGCTGCTTTCAAAATACGGGAAGCTGATCCGCTCCGTGGACATGAGGTCCGGGAACTTCGACGCCATGCGTTTCTTTGACGAG
>CACXDR010000383.1 GCA_902766415.1 uncultured Lachnospiraceae bacterium | reverse complement strand
TCCTTATGCGTTTGATCCGAGGGTCGGGCCGGCCGTGGCAAAGGCGGTCGCAAAGGCGGCTGTCGAAAGCGGCGCCGCCAGGTAGAAAGCAGCATGCGCTGCACAGGAAAGAAGGATAATAATGAAAACAGCGGTTTTGGCGGAAAAGCCTTCGGTGGCGAGA
The DNA here is from genome assembly GCA_902766415.1 of uncultured Lachnospiraceae bacterium. The sequence goes on along the minus strand of CACXDR010000383.1, from coordinate 2,203 downwards.
GACATTGCCCGGGTGCTGCACTGCGGGAAGAAAACGGACGGTGCGCTGGAGGGGGATCGGTATGTGGTGACCTGGGCGCTTGGACATCTGGTGACGCTGGCGGATCCGGAAGGGTATGACAAGAAATATGAGAAATGGGATATGGCGACACTGCCGATGATCCCGAAGGAACAGAAGCTGGTGGTGATCCCGCAGACGGGAAAGCAGTACCAGGCGGTGAAAAACGTACTGTTCCGGAAGGATGTGGGGGAGATCGTGATCGCCACGGATGCCGGACGCGAGGGGGAACTCGTGGCGCGGTGGATCCTGGAAAAATCCGGGTGTCATAAACCGCTGAAGCGGCTGTGGATCTCCTCCGTGACGGACAAGGCCATAAAGGAAGGGTTCGCGAGCCTGAAAAACGGAAAAGAGTATGAAAATCTGTACCATGCGGCATCGGCGCGGGCGGAGGCGGACTGGCTGGTGGGCATGAACGGGACCAGGGCGCTGACCTGCAAGTACAATGCGCAGCTCTCCTGCGGACGGGTGCAGACGCCGACCCTGGCGATCATCCAGAAGCGGGAGGAGGAGATCCGGAGCTTTACCGCAAAGGAATACTACGGGATCCGGCTGGAAGCAGGCGGGATCCGGTTCCTCTGGAAGGACGCAAAGACCGGGAGTACCCAGACGTTCCAGAAGGAACGGGCGGAAGAAATTCTCGCAAAAGTGAAAAACCAGAGGCTGGAGATTGTCTCTGTCACAAAAAAGAAAAAGACGGTGCAGGCACCGGGGCTCTATGACCTTACGACACTGCAGAGGGAGGCAAGCCAGCGGTTTGGATTCTCCCCGAAGGAAACCCTGAATATCATGCAGCGGCTTTACGAAAACCATAAGGTGCTCACGTATCCGAGGACGGATTCGCGGTATATCACCAAAGATGTAGTGCCGACCCTGAAGGACCGGCTGCAGGCAGTCAGCTTCGGGACGTACCGGGCAGCAGCGGCTCCGCTGTTAAAGGGGCCGATCCACGCGGACAAGAGCTTTGTCAATGACGCGAAGGTTTCGGATCATCATGCCATCATTCCGACCGAGCAGTATGTACAGATGGCGAATATGACCAACGAGGAAAAGCGGATCTACGACATGGTGGTGCGGCGCTTCCTTGCCGTCCTCTCACCGGCCTGTGTCTATGAGGAGGCGGTGATCGAGGGACGTGCCGGAGGGGAGACCTTCACGGCCAGAGGGCAGATCCTGGTATCTCCCGGATGGCGGGCCGCGTACGAGGGCGGATTTGCGGACGAGGAGTTCGAAGAGGACGAGGCCGAGGCGGAAGCCTGGCAGGAGGAAAAGGGAAAAGGGCAGAGCCTTCCGGATGTCCGGCAGGGGCAGAAGCTGGAGATTGCCCAGGCGGCAGTGCGAAATGGAAAGACAAAGCCGCCGAAGCGGTTTACGGAGGCGACGCTGCTTGCCGCCATGGAAAACCCGGTCCGCTATATGGAGAGCAAGGATAAGCTTGCCGCCAGAACCCTGGGGGAGACCGGGGGGCTCGGCACGGTCGCGACGAGGGCGGACATCATCGACAAGCTGTTTTCCAATTTCATGATGGAAAAGCGGGGCAATGAGATTTATCTGACCCAGAAGGCAAAGCAGCTTCTTACCCTGGTCCCGGAGGACCTGAGAAAGCCGGAGCTGACCGCGTCCTGGGAGCTGAAGCTTTCGGATATCGCGAAGGGAAAGCTGCGGCAGCAGACCTTTATCAACGATATCCGGGACTATACCGCACAGATCGTGGAAGAGATCAAGGCCGGACAGGGAACCTACCGTCATGAAAACATGACAAACAAGCCCTGTCCGGTCTGCGGGAAAAAGCTGCTTGCGGTAAACGGGAAAAACAGCCGCATGCTGGTCTGCCAGGACCGGGAATGCGGTTACCGGGAGACCATTGCGCGCACGACCAATGCCCGCTGCCCAAAATGCCATAAAAAGATGGAGCTTCTCACCAAAGGCCAGGAGGAGACGTTTGTCTGCGTCTGCGGCTACAAGGAGCGGCTGTCGGCGTTCCAGGCCCGGCGGGAAAAGGAAGGTGCCGGCGTGAAAAAGGCCGATGTGGCAAAATACATGAAGCAGCAACAAAAGCAGGAGAAGGAGCCGGTGAACGACGCGTTTGCCCAGGCATTCGCGGATATCGGGATCTGAGGATCTGTAAATTCGTTACTATTCAGCC
>CACXDR010000382.1 GCA_902766415.1 uncultured Lachnospiraceae bacterium | reverse complement strand
GGTCAGCGAAGCTATCCAGCGTTCGCGTGCGTGCATTCAGGATCCTGAGAGACCGATCGGCTCGCTCCTGTTCCTCGGCCCGACCGGTGTCGGCAAGACAGAGCTCGCGAAGAGCCTTGCGGAAGCGCTGTTCGACGACGAGAGCAACATCGTCCGTATCGACATGAGCGAATACATGGAGAAGTTCTCCGTGTCGCGCCTCATCGGGGCGCCTCCGGGATATGTCGGCTACGACGAGGGCGGCCAGCTCACCGAGGCGGTGCGCAGGAAGCCGTATTCCGTCGTGCTGTTCGACGAGGTCGAGAAGGCGCACCCGGACGTGTTCAACATCCTTCTCCAGGTGCTGGACGACGGCCGCATCACCGACTCGCTCGGCAAGACGGTCGATTTCAAGAATACGATCATCATCATGACCTCGAATATCGGGTCCCAGTACCTGCTTGAAGGCATCGATGAGCAGGGAGAGATCAGCCCCTCCGCAGCGATCGCGGTCGATGCTAAACTGAAGGCCCACTTCCGTCCGGAGTTCCTGAACAGGCTTGACGAGATCATCATGTTCAAGCCGCTCACGAAGGACAACATCGGCGGCATCATCGACCTGCTCGTGAAGGATACGAACCGGCGGCTTGCCGACCAGGAGCTTTCCATCGAGCTCACCCCGGCGGCAAAGCAGTACGTGGCCGATGCTGCCTACGACCCGCAGTTCGGCGCGCGCCCGCTGAAGCGATTCCTCCAGAAGCACGTGGAGACGCAGGCGGCGAAGCTCATCCTGTCCGGCAGCGGGCTGCATGAGGGCAGCGTGATCCGCATGGACGTGACGCCCGACGGCACGGGACTGAAGGCTGAGATCCTCTGAAGACGCATCTAACAGTATGTTTTATTTAACAGGATATTTCATATAACAGGATATTTTACACAACGGGTTATTCTATATATTAGTTCGTTTCGATCCATGCGATGGCGCAGGCTTCCGGCCTGCGCCGTCCTTTTGTCCGTAAAGGCCGGACGCGCAAGTGCAAAGCTTTGCCCTGCGCCGCCTTCTCGATTGTCACGCAAGTCCGGCGTGTGGTATAATATGTTGATTATTATTGCCTAAAACAGAAAAGAGGAATTATTTATGATCCGTTGTATTATCGTGTTCGGACTGGTAACGGTGTTCCTGATCCTGGGAATGCCGGTCCTCGGGATCCTCTGGATCCTGAAAAAGTTCAGGCCGGAGCTTGCGTCCAGCATCGGGCAGCGTGTGGTGGGAAACTTTGCCATCCGCTTCATCATCACCGTGATCGGCGTGAAGGTCAGGGTCCGTGGAGTGGAGAACGTCCCGAAGGAAGGCGGCGTGCTGTTCGTCAGCAACCACCGGAGCTATTACGATATCGTTTCAGCCTACGTCTCCGTGCCGCGTCAGGTCGGCTTCATCGCGAAGGACGCGCTGAACAAGGTACCGGCGCTGCGCCGCTGGATGCAGCTTATCAACTGCCACTTCCTGAACAGGAAGGATATCCGGCAGGGACTTGAGGTCATCAAGGCCGCGACAGAGCAGTGCAGAAACGGCGGGTGCGTCTGGATCTGCCCGGAGGGGACCCGCAACAAGGACGAGGACAGCACCTCGCTCCTTGAGTTCCATGAGGCAAGCTTCCGGATCGCGGAGCGGAGCGGCTGCGCGATCGTCCCGGTCGCGTTCTACGGGACCGACCGCGTCTGGGAAAAGCAGTTCCCGAGGATGATCCCGTACCCGATCACGGTGGAGTACGGAAAACCTTTCACAGTGAAGGAGCTCGGACCGGAGTGGAAGAAAAAGACCGGCCTGTACACCGCCGGTGTGATCCAGCGCATGCTGAAGGAAGAGAAGGAACGCCGCGCGACCTGAAGATGGCCGGAAACATCCCTTTACCCGAAGAAGACCGGAACTGCCGCACGACCTCAAGGAGACCGGAAATGAATATCGACAGCCTTATCTTATACCGCAACTTTCAGTACGAGGACCTTCTCCGCCGCCTCTGTGAGATCTTCAAAAGCGAGGCGGAGGGGCGCATGGCGACGCTGCCGGTGGACTTTTACGAGGCCGCGCACGAGCTGATCGACCTCGCCGGAGCCTACGGGTTCGAGGGGAACCTCTGGCACTGCTTTCTTGCCCTGTGCCTCGCGAACAATGAAAACGCCTATTCCACGGGCTGCGAGATCGTGGGAAGCGTCGGGGGAAGCCTGAACGAACTCATGCTCCACGACTGCATGGTCCTGAAGGATCTGTTCGACCTGTCGCCCACCCTGGTCGATGAGGCGCCGGGCATTGCCGCGGCGCTTACGGACTACGCCCCGCCGAAGGGCGCGGCGCGCGTCTACAACCAGCGGATCCGCGACAGGATCCTGGAGCTCTCCGTTTCGCTTGAGAAAGCGGATGATGCTGCCGCCTTCAAGGACATCATCTCCGCGTTTTACAAGGAGTTCGGCGTTGGCAAGTTCGGGCTGAACAAGGCCTTCAACGTGAAGGAAGACAAAGAGGGCCGGACGCTGATCGAACCGATCACGCGCGTCGAGCATATCTACCTGAAGGACCTTGTGGGCTACGAATCCCAGAAGAAGCAGCTCCGCGACAACACGGAAGCCTTCCTGAAGGGAATTCCCGCGAACAATGTCCTTCTGTTCGGCGACGCCGGCACCGGCAAATCCTCCTGCGTGAAGGCGATCGTCAACGAATACTACGAGCAGGGCCTCCGCATCATCGAGGTCTACAAGCACCAGTTCCGTATGCTTTCCGATATCCTTGAGCAGGTGAAGGACCGGAACTATAAATTCATCATCTACATGGACGACCTTTCCTTCGAGGACAGCGAGCTTGAGTACAAGTACCTGAAGGCGATCCTTGAGGGCGGGCTCGGGCGCCGCCCGGACAACGTCCTGATCTACGCGACATCGAACCGGCGCCACCTGATCCGCGAAAGCTTCCGCGACAAGGAGGAGGCGGACGAGGAGCTGCATCGGAGGGATACTGTCCAGGAAAAGATCTCCCTGTCCGCGCGCTTCGGCGTCAAGATCTTCTTCGAGTCACCGAACAAGATCATGTTCCGGAAGATCGTGCGCTCCCTTGCCGAGAGAAACGGGATCGGGCTCCCCGAGGACGAGCTTTTCCTCGAGGCGAACAAGTGGGAGATCAGCCACGGCGGCATGAGCGGCCGCACCGCGAGCCAGTTCATCACCTACCTGAAAGGGAAAGAGGCGGAAGCCGGGAAAGAAAAGGTCCCGGGAAAGACCTTTATATAACGGAGGAAAAAACAAATGGCAGACAGGAGGTTTGCCGCGATCGACGTAGGCTCCTTCGATCTCGAAATGGGTATCTACGAGATCGATGAGCGGCGCGGCATCCGTTTGGTCGACAGCGTGCGTCATGTGATCGCGCTGGGCAGCGATACCTACAACACCGGCATGATCAGCTTTGAGCTTGTCGAGGAGCTGGTGGACGTGCTCCGGGATTTCACGGAGATCATGCGCACCTACAAGGTGAGCACCTACCGCGCCTACGCGACGTCCGCGCTCAGGGAAGCGAAAAACCGCATCCTGGTCCTTGACAAGATCCGTGTCCGCACCGGGCTGGAGGTCAAGGTCATAAGCAACGCGGAAGCGCGCTTCTTAAGCTACAAGGCGCTGGCTGCGCAGGGGGACGAGTTCAACCGTATCGCGGAGAGCGGCACGGCGATCGCGGACCTCGGGTTCGGAAGCATGCAGATCTCGCT
>CACXDR010000381.1 GCA_902766415.1 uncultured Lachnospiraceae bacterium | reverse complement strand
CCCGATCCTTTACGCAGGCGTCATGAGCGGCGGCATCGCGTACACGCTCCAGGCGGTGGGACAGCAGAAGATGCAGAACGCCTCCGCCGCTTCGCTCATCATGAGCCTTGAAGCGGTCTTCGCGGCCCTCGCCGGCATCGTCCTCCTGCACGAGCCGGTCTCCCCGAGAAAGCTCCTGGGATGCGTGATCATGTTCGCCGCGATCGTCCTTGCGCAGGTGTAAAAGGATTACGGACTATGTTAAAAGGGTGACAAAATGTTTTCAAAAAAAACCATGGAAACATGGTTTTTTTTTGTGTGATAAAACATGCAGTATGATATAATTTTGAGGTATCTATGCATACATATATGTACAGGAAAGAGGGTAGTTCAATGGGATTGGCAACATTTAAGGGTGGCGTCCATCCGTACGAGGGAAAAGAACTCGCGGAAAACAGCGCCATCAGGACGCTGAAACCGACGAGCGGCGAGATAGTGCTTTCTATGTCGCAGCATCTCGGTGCCCCTGCGAAGCCGATCGTCAAGGTCGGTGACAGGGTCCTGGTTGGACAGAAGATTGCCGAGCCGGGCGGGTTCATCTCCGCCTGCGTCATCAGCTCTGTCTCGGGCACGGTCAAAAAGATCGAGCCGCGGCAGATGCCGGCCGGCGGCAAGATGCTGTCCGTCGTCATCGACAATGACGGCCTGTATGAGGCGGTCGAGGGCTTCGGCGCGGAGAGGGATTACACGAAGCTCACAAAGCAGGAGATCAGGGACATCGTCAAGGAATGCGGCGTCGTCGGTATGGGCGGCGCGGGCTTCCCGAACAACGTCAAGCTGACTCCGAGGGATGAGTCGAAGATCGACCACGTCATCGTCAACGCGGCGGAGTGCGAGCCGTACATTACGTGCGACTACAGGCTCATGCTCGAGGAGCCGGAGAAGCTGATCGGCGGCGTGAAGATCATGCTGCAGCTCTTCGAGAACGCGAAGGGCGTGATCGCGATCGAGAACAACAAGCCCCAGGCGATCGCAAAGCTCCGCGAGATGCTGAAGGACGAGCCGAGGATGGAGGTCTGCGAGTGCCTCACCAAGTACCCGGAGGGCGGCGAGCGCTCCCTGATCTACGCGGTGACCGGCCGTTCCATCAATTCGGGCGTGCTTCCGGCGGACGCAGGCTGCATCGTCGACAACGTCAGCACCGTGATCGCGATCTATGACGCGGTCGCGCTGAGCACCCCGACGGTCGAGCGCGTCATGACCGTCTCCGGCGACGCTGTGACCGAGCCTTCGAACCTTCGCTACCGCATCGGCATGAACTGCAAGGACCTCATCGAGGCGGCCGGCGGCTTCAAGCAGGATCCGGAGAAGGTCATCTCCGGCGGACCCATGATGGGCTTCGCCATGTATTCCCTTGACGCGACGACGACGAAGACGAGCTCCGCGCTGACCTGCCTGACGCATGACGAGGTCGCCGCGAACGCCGAGACGCCGTGCATCCGCTGCGGACGCTGCGTGAGCGCATGTCCGGAGTTCCTGGTCCCCGTCCTCATGATGAACGAGTGCCAGAAGCGCAATCCGGAAGGGTTCGAGAACCTGGAAGGCATGGAGTGCATCGAGTGCGGAAGCTGCGCGTACGTCTGCCCGGCAAGACGTCCTCTTACGCAGGCCTTCAAGCAGATGAAGCGCGAGGTCGGCGGCATCCGGAGGGCAAGGGCTGCGGCCGCAAAGGCCCAGGCCGACAAGGAAAAGGCTGAGAAGGAGGCCGCTGAGAAGGCGGCAGCCGGAAAGGGGGAAGAGAAGAAATGAAAATGCTGAATGTTTCCTCGTCCCCGCACGTAAGGGATAAAGACAATACCCGCAGCATCATGATGGATGTCTGCATCGCCATGCTGCCCACCACGGCATACGGCGTCGTGCAGTTCGGCATCAGCGCGCTGCTGGTCATCATCGTTACCGTCGCGGCGGCGGTCCTCTCCGAGTACATCTGGGAGAAGGCGCTGCACAAGCCGCTCACCATCTATGACTTCTCGGCGGTCGTCACGGGACTGATCCTTGCCCTGAACATGCCGCCGCAGATCCCGCTCTGGATCCCGGCCCTCGGCTCTGTCTTCGCCATTATCGTCGCGAAGCAGCTGTTCGGCGGCATCGGCCAGAACTTTATGAACCCGGCACTTGCAGGACGCTGCTTCCTGATCATTTCCTGCGCGAAGTTCATGAACAACTTCAGCTCCGCTTCCCTCGGCTTCGATTCCACGACCGGGGCTACGCCGCTGGCAGTCATGAAGAGCGCTGTGAAGGCAGGAACGAGCGCGACCCAGGACGTGAACCTCATGCAGATGTTCATCGGCCGCATCCCCGGCACCATCGGCGAGGTCTCCGCGATCGCGCTTCTGATCGGCGGCGCCTACCTCCTCTGGAGGAAGGTCATCACCTGGCAGATCCCGGTCATCTACATCCTGACCACCGCTGTCTTCGTCTTCATCTTCGGCGAGCACAGCATGAACTATGTCCTTGCGCAGGTCCTCGGCGGCGGCCTGATCTTCGGTGCGTTCTTCATGGCGACCGACTATGTATCCACGCCGATCACCCCGAAGGGACAGATCGTCTACGCAGTCCTGATCGGCTGCCTGACCGGTCTTTTCCGTATCTTCGGTACCGGCGCTGAGGGCGTTTCCTACTCGATCATCATCGGGAACATGGTCTCCCCGCTGATCGAGACTGCAACCCTTCCGGTCGCTTTCGGAAAGGAGGCAAAGAAGAAATGAGTGAGAAAAAACAGTCCGGCTTTATCGCTGACGCGATCCGCCTGATGATCATCACTGCGATCGCAGGACTTCTTCTTGGCATCGTTTACGTGGTCACGCTTGAGCCGATCAATCAGGCGAACCTTGCTGCCACGGTCGCGGCCTACCAGCAGGTCTATCCTGAGGCGGCGGACTTCGCGGACAATGCCGACAGCGACGCGCTGATCGCGGCAGCCGCTGAGGAGCTTGGCGCGCAGGGCTACGGCAATACCATGATCGACAAGGTCGTCGACGCGAAGGACGCTTCCGGCAACGTCATCGGCCACGTCATCAACGCGACCTCCAAGGAGGGCTTCGGCGGCGCGGTCAGCATCTCCGCAGGCATCCAGGAGGACGGCACCCTGAACGGCATCGCCTTCCTTTCCATCAGCGAGTCCGCAGGTCTCGGCATGAACGCGCGCGACACTGACTGGTACAAGCAGTTCGCGGGCAGGAAAGAAGAGAAGTACTCCGTAACGAAGACCGGCTCCACCAACGACAGCGAGATCGACGCGATCTCCGGCGCTACCATCACCTCGAGAGCGGTCACCAACGCGGTCAACACGGCAGTCTATTTTGCCAACAACTGCATGAACTGAGGAAGGAGGGGAAATCATAATGAATACATTTATGGAACGTATGAAGAACGGAATCATTACCGAGAACCCCGTCTTCATCATGGCACTGGGCCTCTGCCCGACCTTCGCAGTTACCACAAGCGCCACGAACGCCATCGGTATGGGTCTTTCCTCCATGGCAGTTCTGGTGTTCTCCAACCTTCTGATCTCCGCGATCCGCGGCATCATCCCGGACCGTGTGCGTCTTCCCGCCGAGATCGTCGTCGTGGCATCGCTCGTCACGATCGTCCAGCTCCTCATGCAGGGCTTCTTCCCGGATATCTATAAGGCGCTGGGCATCTACATCCCGCTGATCGTCGTCAACTGCATCATCCTCGGCCGCGCCGAGGCGTACGCAATGAAGAACGGACCGATCGCGTCCCTCTTCGACGGCATCGGCATGGGCCTCGGATTCACGTTCGCGCTGCTTCTTCTCGGAGGCTTCCGTGAGATCATCGGCGCGGGCTCCATCTTCGGCATCCCGCTGATCCCGGACGAGTTCCACATTTCCCTCTTTGTCCTGCCTCCGGGCGCGTTCCTGGTCATGGCGTTCCTGACTGCAGCGATGCAGTACTATCAGGATCCGGACAAGCATAAGGAAGCTTCCTATCCGTCTCTTGAGGACGTGAAGACCCCGGTCAGGAAGCCGGCCCCGAAGCCGGCGGCAGCTCCGGCTGCAGCGGCAGCCGCGAAGGCGGCGGCTCCTGCACAGGCGGCAGCTCCGGCAGCGGCAGCGGCTGCTGAGAAGGCTGAGGAAGTCAAGGCTGAGGCTGTGAAGGCCGCGGAAACCGTGAAGAAGGAGGCTGAATCATGAGTAAGATCATTTTACTGCTGGTCAGCGGCGCGCTGGTCAACAACGTCGTCCTGTCCCGTTTCCTTGGCCTCTGCTCCTTCGTAGGTGTTTCCAAGAAGAAGGACACGTCCGTCGGTATGGGCGGCGCCGTTATCTTTGTTATTTTCCTTGCGACTGTCCTCTGCGCGCTCGTGTACCAGTTCGTCCTTGAACCGCTGGGCATCACCTACCTGCAGACGATCGTCTTCATCATGCTGGTCGCATCCCTTGTCCAGTTCATTGAGATGTTCATGAAGAAGAGCATGCCGTCCCTGCACGCGGCGCTCGGTATCTTCCTTCCGCTGATCACCACCAACTGCGCGGTGCTCGGCGTCGCGCTGGACAATGTCCAGAAGGAGTACAACTTCCTTGAGGGCCTTGCGTGGGGCATCGGTACCGCAGCCGGATACGCGATCGCGATCGTTATCCTGGCAGGTATCCGCGAGAGGATCGAGGACAATGATATCCCGAAGTACTTCCAGGGACTGCCGATCGTCCTGATCGCCAGCTGTCTCATGGCAATCGCATTCACCGGTTTCTCCGGCATGATTACCTGATAGGAGGAAAAGGGAATGAATACTACTGTGATCATCATCTCATTCATTGTCGTCGGTATTGTCGGACTTGTGTGCGGCAGCGGCCTCGGCATCGCGAGTGAGAAGTTCAAGGTTGAAGTTGATGAAAAGGAAGTGGCGATCCGTGAAGCGCTGCCCGGCAACAACTGCGGCGCCTGCGGATTCCCCGGCTGCGACGGCTGCGCCCACGGCATTGCGACAGGCGCGTGCCCGGTCAACCAGTGCCCGGTCGGCGGCAAGAAGGTCGCTGAGGAGATCGGAAAGATCATGGGCGTCGAGGCGACCGAAGCCGACAAGAACGTCGCGTTCGTCCGCTGCTCCGGCACCTGTGACGCAGCGAAGACCCGCTTTAAGAACGTCGGCCCGACGGACTGCATCCAGATGTCCGTCCTTCCGGGCGGCGGCGACAAGCTCTGCGATTTCGGCTGCCTCGGCGGCGGCTCCTGCGTGAAGGCATGCGCATTCGACGCGATCCATGTTGTCAACGGTGTCGCCGTTGTCGACAAGGAGAAGTGCGTTTCCTGCGGTGCCTGCGTGAAGGCCTGCCCGAAGCACCTCATCGAGATCGTGCCGTACAAGTCCAAGTTCCATGTCCGCTGCATGAACCAGGAAAAGGGCAAGGCTGTTATGGACGCCTGCTCCGCCGGCTGCATCGGATGTACGCTCTGCACGAAGCAGTGCCACTTTGACGCGATCCACATGAACGGCAACGTCGCTCAGATCGACTACACAAAGTGCAAGAACTGCAGCCTCTGCGCCCAGAAATGCCCGAAAGGTGTTATCAACTAAGGAAAACATCTTGCCAATGCACAACTGAAAAAGACCCTGCCCCGTCAAGCTCGCTTGAAAAGGGGCGGGGTCGTTTTT
>CACXDR010000380.1 GCA_902766415.1 uncultured Lachnospiraceae bacterium | reverse complement strand
TGCTGCTCCCGCCGGTCATCAACCTGCTGGTCGGAAGCTTCGGGCTGGAGGGCGCCTTCGCGGCGATGGCGGCGGGCGACGCCGTGGTGGCGGTCCTGATGGCAGTGCTGCTTAAAAATCCTCCGGGCTTTGAAAAGGAGCCGCAGCCGGAGAAGGGCGCGGAACAGAACGCCGGGAAGGGTGCTGGCCTCAGTATCCCGCTGGCGATGATCATCGCCATGATCTGCATCGGCTCGGTCAATATCACGGGGACCTCGTCCTCCAGCATGCTTTTAAGGACAGAGGGGCTGGATATGACGCACGTTTCGCTTCTCATGTCCTGGATGGGCCTGGTCCTGATCGTTTCGAAGGTGCTTTACGGGGCGTCGGCGGACCGGTACGGCGGGAGGCGTACGGCGTTCTGGTTCGGAGGCGTCCAGGCGGCAGCGCTTCTGCTTCTCTGCTTTTCCGGACCGGGCGGGTCCATCGTTATGGCAGCGGGGATCACGCTGTTCTCGCTCGGCATGCCGATCGGGACCGTCGGGCTCCCGGTGCTCGCCGCGGACTTCAGCACCCCTGAAAGCTATACCGCCACCTTGAAGGACTACCAGCTCATGTACACCGTGGGCGGCCTTGTCAGCAGCCTGATCCCGGGCGTCCTCGCGGACCTGACCGGAAGCTACGTCCCCGCCTTCGCAGTCTTCGCCTTCCTTGCCGTCCTGCTCCTCGTGCTGGTGCTCCGGGAGTACCGAAGGGCCGGAGAAAACAGTAAAACGACAGCTGTCGCGAAATAAACACTTCACCGCAAAAATGTTGGACCATGGGGACAGTCCCCATGGTCGAAATGAGGGGTTCAAAAATGAAAAAGATCAGCCGTGTCATGATCATAGGAATGGGAAATCTCGGAGCGCTGGGCGGGGAGAAGCTTACCCCGTACCTCGGGAAGGAAAACGTGATCTTCCTTGCGGATGAGGACCGCGTGAAGCGTTACGAGGAACAGGGCTTCACGATCAACGGCGTGAAGCAGGATTTCAATGTCAGGTGCTGGAAGGAGGAGCTTTCCCCCGCGCCGGACCTTATGATCCTGACGGTCAAGGGAACGCAGCTTGACGAGGCCATCCGCGAGGCGCGCCCGCACGTCGGGCCGGATACGATCCTTCTGGGCCTGCAGAACGGGATCTCCAGCGAGGAGCGCCTCATCGAGGCGTTCGGGAACCGGCACGTGCTTTACGGGATCGCGCAGGGAATGGACGCTACCAGGGACGGGAACGTCATCTGGTACGAGCACCCGGGCGAGTGGCGGATCGGCATCCCGAAGGACGAGCCCTGGAAGCAGGAGGACCTTGACGCGGCGGCAGCGCTGTTTAAGGCAGCGGGACAGGGCTGCACGGTGGAGGATGATATTATCACCCGTATCTGGTCAAAGTGGATGATGAACGTCGGGATCAACCAGGTCATGATGGTCTCCGAGGGGACCTACCGGACCATCCAGGAGCCCGGCAGGTGGCGCGACATGATGATCGCCGCGATGGAGGAGGTCCGTAAGATCGCGGAGGCGGAAAATGTTCCGCTCACGGAGGAGGACCTGAAGAATTACGTCGCGCTGCTTGATTCGCTCGCGCCGGACGGCATGTGCTCCATGCGCCAGGACGGGCTCGCGAAGCGCCCGAGCGAGGTGGATTTCTTCGCGGGGACGGTGGTACGGAAGGCGAAGGCGCACGGGATCCCTGTCCCGGTGAACGAGGAGCTGCTTAAGACGGTCCGCGGGATCGAGGCCGGTTATCCGGAGCGGTCCTGAAACTGAAGAAAAAGACAAAAATGATCCTGCCCTTACGGCAGGATCATTTTGATCGCTTCATCAAGATCACCGGCGGAGAGGGCGCCCATGCCCCAGGCAGTGACCGCGCCTTCCGCGCCGATAAAATAGGAGGTCGGGATGGAGCTGACCCCGTAGGTATAGGCCGCGTCCATGTCAGTATCATAGTAGACGGGGAAGCTGTAGCCCTGCTTTTCGATGAATGCCGAGGCGGTCTCAACGGTCTCGCGCTTCCCGTCGGTCATGTTGACCATGACGAACCGGACCCTGTCTCCGTATTCCGCGAACGCCGCGTCGAAGTCCGGCATTTCGCTCCGGCAGGGCGGGCACCAGCTTGCCCAGAAATTGAGGACCAC
>CACXDR010000379.1 GCA_902766415.1 uncultured Lachnospiraceae bacterium | reverse complement strand
CCGCGATCGACCGGGACGCGAACGCGTCCCGGTCTGACGCAGCGCTCGCCCGCTAAAGGGACGCTTGCATCCCCGGTCCGACGCAGCGCCCGCCCATCGTTTGTCTTCTCTACGAATTATATGAAAACAGTCCAAAACCTGTCTCTTATTATCATGGAACTATGGCATTTTTTAATATACAATAGGACTATAAGGTCCATTTATGGTGCGCACGCGCGCGACAGGGAAGGAGTTGTCTGACGGCAGCCTGACGCTGCCTCTCGGCGCGATGTATGAAAACGCAGAGACTCCTGACGGGTACCGCGTGGGCCCGGACGGCGCGAGAGTGAGGTAAAAGAGACCGGGGTCCCGTAAGGACCCCGGAAAAGAAGCAGTATATAAACGGTGTAAGACCAGATCATAAGTAAAAAGGAGGACAGAGCATGAAAATCGGTATCGTGGGCGCAGGCCACATGGGCACAGGAATCGCCCAGCATATTTCATCGGTCGAGGGCTTCGAGGTCTACCTCTGCGACATCAACGAGCTCGTGGCAGGCAGGGCAAAGAAGACCATCCGCGCACGTCTCGACAAGCGCGTCGCACAGGGCAAGATCACGAAGGAGCAGATGGACGCCCAGATGGACCGTATCAGCACCGGGACCAAATACATCTGCGAGGACGCGGACCTTGTGATCGAGGTCACCTATGAGGACCTGAACATCAAGAAGCAGACGCTGAAGGAGCTCGACGCGATCTGCAAGCCGGAATGCCTTCTCTGCACGAACACCTCGAGCTTCTCCGTCACGGAGCTCGGGCAGGGGCTCAGCCGCCCGCTGACGGGAATGCATTTCCAGAACCCGCCGCAGGTCATGAAGCTGGTGGACATCGGCATCGGCCTCAACACGCCCCAGGAGGTCGCCGACAGATGCTCCGAGATCGTGCGCGCGTTCGGCAAGGTTCCGATCGAGATGCCGGAGATGACCGGCGCGGGCTATATCGTGGACCGCGTCCTGCTGCCCATGATCAATGAGGCGATCGGCATCCTCGCGGAAAACGATATCCCCGCGGAGAAGATCGACGAGGCGATGATGCTCGGCGCGAACCACCCGATCGGCCCGCTGGCGCTCGGCGACATGATCGGCCTGGACATCGTCCTGAAGATCCTGCAGAGCATCCAGGAGGACACCGGCGACCCGAAGTATCGTCCGCATCCGCTGCTCCGGAAGATGGTCCGCGGCGGCCGTCTGGGACGCAAGGTCGGAAGAGGCTTCTACGAGTATCCGGAGGGCGATATCTGACCGTCAGCCCGGAGGCATCGCGTCCGCCTCGCGGAATTTCCTGTAATAGGCGCGGATCTGCTCCATAAGCTCCTGGGTGAGCGGGGACAGGTAGTTCCCGCTCTTGTAGAGGAGCGTGAGCGGCAGCGCGAGGTCGGGTGAGGCGAGGTCGAACGAGATAAGCTCGTCGGAAAGCTCCGCGAGGAGCCCCGTCTCCAGCATGAAGCAGAAGCCTACGCCGGCAGCGGTCAGGCGCAGCGCGGTGTTGTTGTTCAGCGTCACGAGCCGCTTCTGGAAGTTCAGGCGCTTCCTGTTTAAATAGTTGTCGATATGCCGCCCGAGAGGAATACTCGACTCGCGGCAGATGTAGCGCTCGGACTCCAGGAGGTGGAGGTCGATGCCCCCCTCCCGCGACGACTGTTCCAGGAAGACCTGCGTGAGCGGGTGGTCCTTCCGCATGACGAGGCGGATCTGCTCGTTGATGATATTTTCGCTGATGACGGACTGCGGCAGGCCCTCGGGTCCCGTGTTCCGGACGGCGAAATCGATCCAGCCCTGCTCAAGGGCCGGTACGAGCTCGTTGACCGTCGGGAGCTCGTCCAGGTGGATCTCCGCCTCGGGATGGCGCTCCAGGAAATCCGGGAGCACCTGCGGCAGGAGGATCGCGCCGCGCCAGGTGCCGACCCCGACGGAGATCCTGCGGATGTGGTTCGAGTTGATGTCCGCGAGCATCTTCTGGTAGAGCGTCTGGTGGCTCTCAAGGTATTCCTTATAGACCTGGCCGGCCGAGGTCAGGCGCATGGGGAATTGGGAACGGTCAAAAAGCTGCACGCCGAGCTCGTTTTCCAGCCTGGAAAGGTGCTGGCTCAGGCTCGACTGGGAGATATAAAGGCGCTGGGCGGCGCGGGAAATGTTGCCCTCCCGTGCGATCGCGAGAAAATAGTCAGGATTTCGTGTAACGTACATCGCTGGCCTCCCGGGCCGGATGCCTTACGGGCATTCCGGCCTGACAAGATTGACATTTCAGTAACAAAGTATTAATCTTATATTATAACTATATCCGCTTTTTGGACATTTACAAGACATATTTATTGAATTAAACTTATTACAGGAACCGACAGGAAAGTGGGGACTTTTCTGTTATCAATATGTGATCAAATAAAATCAGGAGGACAATCATGAAGGTTGGTGTTATCGGAGCTGGTACCATGGGCGGCGGCATTGCACAGGCATTTGCACAGTGTGAAGGCTATGAGGTTTGCCTTTGCGACCTCAACGAGATCCTTGCCGGCAGAGGCAAGAAGCGCATCGCTGCGAACCTGCAGAAGAGAGTCAACAAGGGCAAGATGACCCAGGAAGAGTGCGACGCGATCCTCAACAAGATCAGGACCGGCACCAAGTACATCTGCGAGGACTGCGACCTTGTCATCGAGGCTGCGATCGAGAACATGCAGATCAAGAAGGACACCTTCAAGGAGCTGCAGGGGATCGTCCCGAAGGACTGCCTGTTCGCGACCAATACGTCCTCCCTTTCCATCACCGAGATCGGCGCCGGCCTTGACCGCCCGGTCACCGGCATGCATTTCTTCAACCCGGCACCCGTCATGAAGCTGGTCGAGGTCTGTGTAGGCCTGAACACCCCGCAGGAGATCGCCGACAGGATCTCCGCGATCGCTGAGGACATCGGCAAGGTACCGGTCGAGATGCCTGAGTTCGCAGGCTTCGTCGTCAACCGCATCCTGATCCCGATGATCAACGAGGCGATCGGCATCTACGCTGAGAACGACGTACCGGCAGAGAAGATCGACGAGGCTATGAAGCTCGGTGCGAACCACCCGATGGGCCCGCTGGCTCTGGGCGACCTGATCGGCCTGGATGTCTGCCTTGCGATCATGCAGGTCCTGCAGTCCGAGACCGGCGACTCCAAGTACCGTCCGCATCCGCTGCTGAGAAAGATGGTCCGCGGCGGCCGCCTCGGAAGGAAGACCGGCAGAGGCTTCTACGATTATTCCAAGTAATAGTTCAAGATCCGACCCTTTATCCTGAATTGCTTCATCACACGGAAAACGCCCGCGGGAGACCGCGGGCGTTTTTCGTTGTACAGACATGAGCCTGTGATTAGTGATTTAACGCTTTACAGTTTTGTGCTATACTGTCTGATAACAGGCGCGCAGCCCCGCAGCGGGGACCGCACTCAGGCTCACGGAAGGAGCGGCCGTCTGTCTTTGCTATCTGAAAAGGGGGTTTTTAAAAACAATGGAACGTGAAAACTTTAAATCCAGGATCGGATTCATCCTGGTCAGCGCGGGCTGCGCGATCGGTATCGGAAACGTATGGAAGTTCCCGTACGTCACCGGCGCCAACGGCGGCGGCATCTTCGTGCTGTTCTACCTGCTGTTCCTGATCACGCTCGGCATACCCGTCATGACCATGGAGTTCGCGGTAGGCCGTGCTTCCCGGAAGAGCTCTATCCGCGCTTTCCAGGCGCTGGAGCCGGCCGGCTCGAAGTGGCACCTTCACGGCTGGGCCTGCCTGGTCGGCAATACCATGCTCATGATGTACTACACCACCGTATCCGGCTGGATGCTGTCCTATTTCGTGAAGTTCGCGAGCGGCGCCTTCAACGGAAAGACGGTGGATGACGTCGACGGCGTCTTCGGCGCGCTGCTTGCCAGCCCCACGGAGATGGGCCTGTTCATGGCAGTCACCGTCCTCGGCGGTTTCCTGGTATGCTCCCTGGGCATCCAGAACGGCGTAGAGCGCGTCACCAAGGTCATGATGTCCGGCCTTCTGTTCCTGATCGTGATCCTCGCGGTCCACAGCCTTATGCTGCCCGGTTCCGGCGAAGGCATTAAGTTCTACCTGCTTCCTGATCCGGCAAAGGCGGCTGAGGTCGGCCTCGGACACGTTGCGACTGCTGCCATGAACCAGGCGTTCTTCACGCTGAGCCTTGGCATCTGCTCCATGGAGATCTTCGGAAGCTATATCGGGAAAGAGCGCACCCTCGCGAGCGAGGCAAGCTGGATCTGCGTGCTTGACACCTTCGTCGCGCTGATGAGCGGCCTGATCATCTTCCCGGCATGCTTCAGCTTCGGCGTCGAGCCGAACGCTGGCCCGCCCCTCATCTTCATCACCCTGCCGCGCGTGTTCCTCAGCATGGCCGGCGGACAGATCTGGGGAACGCTGTTCTTCCTGTTCATGACCTTCGCGAGCCTCTCGACCGTCATCGCGGTCTTCGAGAACATCATCGCGACCTGCATGGACCACTTCGGCTGGGACAGAAAGAAGACCGTCATGATCTCCTGCATCTTCCTCCTGATCGCCAGCATGCCGTGCGTGCTCGGCTATAACGTGCTGAGTGATCTCAGGATCATCGGCGACCGCGATGTCCTTGACTCCGAGGACTTCATCGTCTCGAATCTTCTTCTTCCGATCGGTGCCCTTGTATTCACCCTTTTCTGCTGCACGAAGTGGGGCTGGGGCTTCGACAAGTACAGGGAAGAGGTCAATACCGGCGACGGCTGGAAGATCCCGGAGTGGTTCAAGTACTGGTTCCGCTTCGGCATCCCGGCACTGGTGCTGGT
>CACXDR010000378.1 GCA_902766415.1 uncultured Lachnospiraceae bacterium | reverse complement strand
CGGAGACGCAGCGCTCCGACGAGAGGATCGGCAGGGTGTCCATCTACCCCGCGCGGGAGCATGACCTCGGCGGGAGCGCATCCTTCCTCCGCTACTGGGACCCGGAGAGGTCCCTGATCTTCGCGGACGAGCCGCAGAGGCTTAACGAGCGCGCGGAGGCGGTCGAGCAGGAGTTCCGCGACAGCATGGCGGGGCGCCTTGCCGCGGGACAGATCACCAGGGAGGAGATGCCGGAGCTTTTCAGCGCGGAGGAGACGAAGGAGGACCTGGAAAGCCGGATCACGGTGTTTCTGAGCGGGCTCGACATCCGTCTCCCGGACAGCGGCATAAAAAGGGAGTGGTCCGCCGGCGCGAAGACTGCGGCGTCCTATCCCGGAAGCTTCGAGCTCCTGATCGCCGACATGCGGCGCTACCAGAAGGAAAGGTGGCGCGTGGTCCTCATGACACCATCCCGCACCCGCGCCTCGCGCCTTGCACAGAGCTTCCGCGATTACGAGCTGACCGCGTTCTGCCCGGACGAGGAGAAGGATCCCGCCGGACCCGCGGCAGTCAGCGGCTCCATCATGGTGGTCTGCGGGAACCTGCACCGGGGCTTCGAGTACCCGATGCTCCGCTTCGCGTGCCTTTCGGAGAGCGACCTTTTCGGCAGGCAGTCCCCGAGGCGGCGCCGCAGGCAGCGGAAATACACGGAGGGGAGCCGGATCTCGTCGCTTTCCGAGCTTTCCGTAGGCGATTTCGTGGTCCATGAGGACTACGGGATCGGCATATACCGCGGGCTCGACAAGATCGAGAAGGACGGCGTGACCCGCGACTATATCAAGATCGAATACCGCGGCGGCGACAACTGCTACGTCCCGGCGACGCGTCTCGACGCGATCCAGAAGTACGCGGCGGGCGATGCCCCCGCCCCGCGGCTGAACCGCCTGGGCGGCCCCGACTGGGGCAGGACGACGGCGAAGACAAAGAGCGCGGTGAAGGAGATCGCGAAGGAGCTCGTTACGCTCTACGCCTCCCGCATGAACCGGACGGGCCATATCTACGGGCCGGATACCGTATGGCAGCGGGAGTTCGAGGAGCTGTTCCCCTTCGAGGAGACGGAGGACCAGGCAAAGGCGATCGCCGACGTGAAGGCCGACATGGAGAAGGGGCGCATCATGGACCGCCTCATCTGCGGCGACGTTGGCTACGGGAAGACGGAGATCGCACTCCGGGCCGCGTTCAAGTGCGTGCAGGAGGGGCGCCAGGTCATCTACCTCGTGCCGACGACCATCCTCGCGCAGCAGCACTACAATACCTTCCTGCAGAGGATGAAGGATTTCCCGGTCCGCGTGGACCTGCTCTGCAGGTTCCGGAACGCCGCGGAGCAGCGGAAGACGCTGGCGGACTTTAAAAAAGGACTTGTCGACATCATCATCGGCACCCACCGCGTGCTGTCGAAGGACATCGAGCCGAAGGCCCTCGGCATGCTGATCATCGACGAGGAGCAGCGCTTCGGCGTCACGCACAAGGAAAAGCTGAAGCAGCTGAAAAAGGACGTGGACGTCCTCACGCTGACCGCGACGCCGATCCCGCGGACGCTCCACATGAGCCTGGCGGGCATCCGCGACCTTTCGATCCTCGAGGAGCCGCCGATCGACCGCCAGCCCATCCAGACCTACGTCATGGAGTACAACGACGAGACGGTGCGCGAGGCCATCCGGCGCGAGGTGTCCCGCGGCGGGCAGGTGTACTACGTCTCGAACCGCGTGAACAACATCTACGACGTGACGGCGCGGGTCGAGGCGCTCGTGCCGGACGCCGTGGTCGCCTGCGCCCACGGGCAGATGAACGAACGGCAGCTCGAGAGCATCATGCTGGACTTCATGAACGGGGAGATCGACGTGCTCGTCTCCACGACGATCATCGAGACAGGACTTGATATCCCGAACGCGAACACCATCATCATCCAGGACGCGGACCGTCTCGGGCTTTCGCAGCTTTACCAGCTCAGGGGGCGCGTGGGCCGCTCCGCGCGCACATCGTACGCGTTCCTCCTTTACCGGCGGGGGAAGCTTCTTTCCGAGGAGGCGGAGAAGCGGCTCAAGGCGATCCGCGAATTCACCGAGCTCGGAAGCGGCATCCGCATCGCCATGCGCGACCTGGAGATCCGCGGCGCGGGCAATGTCCTGGGCTCGGAGCAGCACGGCCATATGCAGGCGGTCGGCTACGACCTTTACTGCAAGCTGCTGAACCAGGCGGTGCGCCAGCTTGCAGGCGCGGAGCCGGAGAAGGAGGACTTCCAGACCACCGTCGAGGCGGAAGCGGACGCCTTTATCCCGGGCTCCTACATCCGGAGCGAGGAGCAGCGCCTCGATATCTACAAGCGGATCGCGTCTGTCAGCACGGAGGATGATTACCTGAACATGCAGGACGAGCTTCTTGACCGCTTCGGGGAGATCCCGCGCGCGGTCGGGAACCTCCTTACGATCGCGCTGATCCGCGGCGTCGCGCATGAGCTCGGGATCTCCGAGGTGACCGTGACCAGGCAGGAGGCACGCGTCACGCTGCGCGCGGACGCGGCGCTTTCGCCGGAGCGGATTCCGGAGCTCATTTCCGGCTACAGGGGACGCCTTTCCATCCGCCCGGGGAACGAGGTGCGCTTCATCCTGACCGAAACAAAGCGCCAGATCGACGGCTCGCCCATGCTTGAGGCAGCTCTCAGGCTCATCACGGACATGGAGCGGCTGAGACCCGGAAAAACCCGCGAAGACACTGAATAAATGCGGCGTTTCCCATTGACAGTCAGCTTTGCGGAAGTATATATTTTATTTGAAGACAGCTGCGGCGCGGCGTGCCGCAGTATCACCCAGACACAAGTAGATCAGGAGGATTCATCATGAACAAGACAGAGTTAGTCGCTGCAGTCGCTGAAGAGACCAAGCTTTCCAAGAAGGATGCAGAAGCAGCAGTCAAGGCAGTCACCGATACCATCACCAAGGAACTGGTTGCCGGCAACAAGGTCCAGCTCGTCGGATTCGGCACCTTCGAGATCAGCGAGAGACCGGCAAGAGAGGGCAGGAACCCGAGGACCGGCGAGGCTATGAAGATCGCTGCCGCAAAGGCTCCGAAGTTCAAGGCAGGCAAGGCTCTGAAGGACGCGGTGAATGTTCCGAAGAAGCCGGCGAAGAAGGCCGCAGCGAAGAAGACCGCGAAGAAGCCGGCTGCAAAGAAGACCGCAAAGAAAGCCGCTGAATGAGGATCGATAAATTTCTGAAGGTTTCGCGCCTGATCAAGCGGCGCACAGTCGCGAACGAAGCCTGCGACGCGGGCCGCGTGCTTGTGAACGGGAAGGCAGTCAAGGCCTCCTATGAGGTGCGCGAGGGGGACGTGATCGAGATCCTCTTCGGGCAGAGATCCGTGAAGGCGGAGGTCCTGGGGATCCAGGAGACCACAAAAAAAGACGAGGCGAAAGAGCTTTTCAGATACGTATGACCGGGGACGGCCGCGGAAGCGGCCGTCTCTTTCTGCCTAAAATTTCTTGAAAAACCATCCGGAATGCCGTATGATTATAGTATCTATCGGCATAAGGAGGGGGACAGCTTGAACAACCGTCATGAAACAAGACGAAGATCCGCAGACCGCGCTGAGAACCGCATTGCGATCATCACGGTCACAGTTGTCGTGTGCTTTATGGCGATCGCGGTGAACTTCAAGGTCGGTTCCTTAAAAAAGAAGGAAGCGTATTACCAGCAGAAGGAGGAAGTCCTCACCGAGCAGGTCGCTGCGGAGGAGGAGCGCTCCGACGCCCTGAAGCAGTACCGAATCTATATCCAGACCAAGGAGTATATCGAAAAAACCGCAAAGGAAAAGCTTGGTCTGGTCAATCCGGATGAGATCCTTCTGAAGCCGGAACAGTAAAAGATGTATACCTAGGGACCTCCGGCCACTGGATCACGGGCGGAGGTCTTTTCACTGAAACGGAGAAGCTATGCTGCAGGTACAGAATGAAGTGAGAAACATGATCTCCCGGTATCATATGATCGGCCGGGAGGACAGGGTCCTCATCGGCGTAAGCGGCGGCGCGGACTCGATGGCA
The DNA here is from genome assembly GCA_902766415.1 of uncultured Lachnospiraceae bacterium. Next base: position 5,968 of record CACXDR010000378.1, on the reverse strand, counting down.
CTTCTGCATGTGCTTGTGAAGCTCGGCGGTATTCTCCGGGCGAAGTACCGCGTCGTCCACGTTCACCACGGGATCCGCGGGGAGGAGGCGGACCGGGACGCGCGCTTCGTGGAAGCGGTGTGCCGGAAATACCGCGTCCCGTGCCGGGTCGTCGCGGTGCAGGCGGAGCAGTTCGCGAAGAAGCACCACATGTCCGTGGAGGAGGCCGGAAGGCACCTCCGCTATTCCGTCTTTGAGGAGGAGGCCCAGGCCTGGGAGCGGGAGGCGGACACCCAGAGGCAGGTAAAGATCGCCGTCGCCCACAACAAGGAGGACAATGCGGAGACCATCCTCATGCAGCTTTCCCGCGGAAGCGGGCTGAAGGGCGTGGCCGGCATGCAGCCGGTCCGGGGCCGCATCATCCGTCCGCTCCTCTGCGTGTCCCGCGCGGACATCGAGGCGTACCTCCTGAAGGAGGAGACGGAGTGGTGCACGGACTCCACGAACCTTGAGGACGGCTACACGAGGAACCGGATCCGCCATGACATCCTTCCGAGGCTGGTAGAGGGCGTGAACCGCGGCGCAGTCGACAACATCACCCGCGCCGGGAGGCTCATCGGGGAGGCGGACGCCTATCTCGTAAAGCAGGCGCAGGCCGTGCTTGACCGCGTGGCGGTCCGGGACGAGGAGAGCGCCGGCGTCGCAGTGCGGGACCTTCTTAAGGAGGAGCCGGTCATCCGGACCTACATGGTGCGGCTCATGATCGGGACCGTGACGAGGAGCATGCGGAACATTACCGCGCGCCATATCGAGGACGTCTTAAAGCTTGCCGGCGCAGGCACCGGGAAACGGACGGACCTGCCGTACGAGCTCACCGCTGTCCGCACCTACGACATGCTGTGGATCGGGAAGAAGGGTTTCCCGGAGGACCACGCGTCCTCCGCCGCAAAGACCCCTGACGGGGAGCCTACCGCGGAAATGAACGAGTTTTACCGAAAGAATTTCAGCTTCAGCGTATTCGACTATGACAAGAGCATGGACATCCCGTCCGGCGAAGATGTAAAATGGTTTGATTACGACAAGATCGACGATATTATGGAGATCCGGCCCCGCAGGACAGGCGACTACATCGCCCTCCCCTCCGGAGGCAGGAAGACCGTAAAATCGCTCATGATCGACGAAAAGATCCCCGCGGCCGGCCGCGACAGCGTGCCGCTACTTGCGATAGGGTCGAACGTCCTCTGGGTCGTCGGATACCGGATGGGCGCGAGCTGCCGGGTGGACGGCGGCACGCGGAGGGTATTTGAAGTACGATATAAAGGAGCAGAAAATGGCTGAACATGTCCGCATCATGCTGAACGAAGAGGAAGTCAACAGGAGGATCACGGAGGTCGCGGAGGAGATCAACGCGTATTACGGCAGTACGCCGCTGCATCTGATCTGCATCCTGAAGGGGGGCGCCATGTTCATGTGCGAGCTGGCAAAGCGCCTTACCATGCCGGTCTCCTTCGACTTTATGAGTGTTTCAAGCTACGGCGGCGGGACGACCTCGAGCGGCGTCGTCCGGATCGTGAAGGACCTGGACGAATCGCTGGAGGGGAAGCACGTCCTGATCGTCGAGGACATCATCGACACGGGCCGCACGCTCGCGTACCTTATGGAGATCCTTAAAAAACGGGGCCCGATCGACATCCGCCTGTGCACGCTCCTCGACAAGCCGGAGCGCCGCGTGAAGAAGCAGGTCCATGTGGACTACACCTGCTTTACCATTCCGGACGAGTTCGTCGTGGGCTACGGGCTGGACTATGACCAGAGATACCGCAACCTCCCGTATATCGGAGTCGTCGAGTTCGACGAAGAGAGTGAGTAACCTGAATTGAGAAGAGAGAATCCTTTCCGCAACCTGAGTTTCATGATGATCCTGATGGTCATCATCTGGCTGATGCTGAACCTCGGCACCGGCGTGATGGAGCGCCGCCTGAGCAAGGCGGAGTTCGACACGCTGGTCACCGCGGGGGACGTCACGCAGGTGGTCATCCGCCAGAACCGCGAGACGCCGACCGGCGAGGCGTTCCTTGTCTATAAGGACGGCGCGGGGCAGCAGTCGAAAGAGCATTATTATGTGTCCGACGTGAACCGGCTCCAGGAGGAGCTGGACGCGAAGCGCGTGGACTATGTCCTTGAGAACGTGCCCGAGACGAACGAGTGGGCCGCGTACATCCTGCCCATGCTGATCGCGGTGGGCGGCTCCGTCGCCCTCTTCTACATCCTGCAGAACCGCGGCGGGGGCTCGAACGCCAAAATGATGAATTTCGGCAAGAGCCGCGCCCGCATGACCCGGGACAACAAGGAGAACTTCTCCTCGGTCGCGGGCCTTGCGGAGGAGAAGGAGGACCTCGAGCAGGTCGTCGATTTCCTGAAGGACCCGAAGAAGTACACGGACGTCGGCGCGCGTATCCCGAAGGGCATCATCCTCGTGGGACCGCCCGGAACGGGCAAGACGCTGCTCGCGAAGGCTGTCGCCGGCGAGGCCGGCGTGCCGTTCTTCTCCATTTCCGGCTCCGACTTCGTTGAAATGTTCGTCGGCGTCGGCGCTTCCCGCGTCCGCGACCTGTTTGACGAGGCGAAGAAATTCGCCCCGTGCATCGTTTTTATCGACGAGATCGACGCCGTCGCGCGCCGCAGGGGCTCGGGCCTCGGCGGCGGCCATCACGAGCGCGAGCAGACCCTGAACCAGATGCTGGTCGAGATGGACGGCTTCGGCGTGAACGAGGGGATCATCGTCCTCGCGGCGACGAACCGCCCGGACATCCTTGACCCGGCGATCCTGCGCCCGGGACGCTTTGACCGGAAGCTTGCGGTCGGCAGGCCCGACGTGCGGGGCAGGGAGGAGATCCTCCGCGTCCACGCGAGGAACAAGCCGGTCGGGGACGATGTCGACCTTGGCCGCATCGCGCGCACGACTGCCGGCTTCACCGGCGCGGACCTCGAGAACCTTCTGAACGAGGCGGCCATCCTGACCGCGAAGAACGGGAGGAAATACATCTCGCAGAAGGATATCGACCAGGCATTCGTGAAGGTCGGGATCGGCGAGGAGAAGAAGAGCCGCGTCATCTCCGAGAAGGAGAAGCGGATCACGGCATACCATGAGGCGGGACACGCGATCCTGTTCCATGTGCTGCCCGATATGGGACCGGTCCATACGGTCTCCATCATCCCGACCGGCATCGGCGCGGCTGGCTATACCATGCCGCTTCCGGGCGAGGACGAGCTTTTCAACACGAAGGGCCGCATGCTGCAGCATATCCAGGTGTCCCTCGGCGGGCGCATCGCGGAGGAGCTGATCTTCGGCGACGTGACCACCGGCGCGAGCCAGGACATCAAGCAGGCGACCGCCATCGCGAAGGCCATGGTCATGCAGTACGGCATGAGCGACAGGGTCGGCCTCGTGAACTACGGGAACGAGGGCGACGAGATCTTTATCGGCCGCGATTTCGGCCAGACCAAGTCCTACGGCGAGCATATGGCCACCATCATCGATGAGGAGATCAAGCGTATCATCGACGAGTGCTATGCTGCAGCGAAGGACATCATCCTTAAGAACCGCGGCGTGCTCGACAGCTGCGCTGCGCTCCTCCTCGAGAAGGAAAAGATCACGCAGGCGGAGTTCGAGGCGCTTTTCGGCGCGCAGGGGGAGACGCAGGCGGAATAAGCGCGGCGGCGCTGCCCTGAAGCAGACCCAAAACAATCCGGGACAGTTTGACTCATGAAGACGGAAGCTTTTTTCAGCGACACAACCGAAAATTTCTGCATTCCTGCAGAGCCGGATCCGGGCCAGATGGTGCGGGTCCGTTTCCGTACCGCAAGGGAGGACAGAGTGGCGGTCGAGTTCGTCAACACGGACGATGAGACCGGCGTGCCCATGCTGGAGACGGGGACGGACCGCTATTTCCGCTACTACGAGATCATGTTCGAGGCGGGACTTGAGCCGGTCAGCTGGATCTTCCGCGTGAACGGAGGAGGGAAGACCTGTTATTACGACAGGCTCGGGCTGGCGGACGGAACGCGCCCGCCGTGCCCCTTCCGGGTGATCCCGGGCTTCCATACGCCCGCGTGGGCGAAGGGCGCGGTCATGTACCAGATCTTCGTGGACCGCTTCTGCCGCGGGGATGACTCAAACAACGTGGTCGATGACGAATACATCTATATAGGCCTCCCGGTCCGCTATATCGAGGACTGGAACGAGAACCCCTCCACCTTTGACGTCGGATACTTTTACGGCGGGGACCTGGAGGGCGTCCGAAAGAAGCTAAGGTACTTAAGGGACCTCGGCGTAGAGGTCATCTACTTTAACCCGCTCTTCGTGTCGCCCTCGAACCACAAATACGACACGCAGGACTACGACCATATCGACCCGCACCTCGGGAAGATCGTGAAGGACGGCGGGGAGACGGTGCCGCAGGGCGAGCAGACGAACGAGCACGCGACGAAGTACATCCTCCGGACGGCGGACAAGGCGAACCTCGAGGCGAGCGACCGCTTCTTCGCATCCTTTGTGCAGGAGGCGCACAACCTGGGGCTCCGCATCCTCTTGGACGGCGTATTCAATCACTGCGGATCCTTCAACAAGTGGATGGACCGCGAAGGGATCTACAGGGCCTGCGGCGGCTACGCGCCGGGCGCCTACGAATCCATGGACAGCCCGTACCACAGCTATTTCGAGTTCTCCCGCAGGGAGAGCTGGGACTGGCCGAACAACGGGAGCTATGACGGATGGTGGTCCAACGAGACGCTGCCGAAGCTGAACTACGAGGCGAGCGACCGGCTGGTGAACACGATCCTCGGCGTCGGGCGGAAGTGGCTCGAGGAGCCCTACTGTGTGGACGGATGGCGTCTCGACGTCGCGGCGGACCTCGGGCACTCCGCGCACTTTAACCACAGCTTCTGGGCGAAGTTCCGGCAGGCTGTGAAGCAGGTGAACCCGGACGCGCTGATCCTGGCGGAGCATTACGGGGATCCCTCCTCCTGGCTGAACGGCCGGGAGTGGGACAGCGTCATGAACTATGACGCCTTCATGGAGCCGGTCAGCTGGTTCCTGACAGGCATGGAAAAGCATTCCGACCGGAGCGACATGTCTCTCCGGGGCGACGGGAAGCGGTTCTGGGACGCGATGGCGTTCGCGATGAGCCGCATGCCCACGCCGGCGCTGCTCGTCGCCATGAACGAGCTTTCGAACCACGACCATTCGCGCTTCCTGACCCGCACGAACCACACGGTGGGAAGGCTCGCGACTATGGGCAGCGACGCCGCGGAGCGGGGCGTGAAGCCCCAGCTGATGCGGCAGGCGGTGGTCATACAGATGACCTGGCCCGGCGCGCCGACCATCTATTACGGCGACGAGTCCGGCGCCTGCGGGTGGACGGACCCCGACAGCCGGAGGACGTACCCCTGGGGCAGGGAGAACCATGAGCTGCAGGAGTTCCACCGGTATATGTGCCGGATCCACAAAAGGTCGAAGGCCCTGAGGTACGGCTCCCTGATCCCGCTGATCATGGAGGAGAACTTTATCGCCTACGGGCGTGTGCTCGGGAACGAAAAGGTCCTGGTATTTGTCTATACCGGCGAAGAGGAACGGATCTATGACATCCCGGTCTGGCTTCTCGGGATCCGGGACTATGACATCACGCGCAGGGTCATGCTGACGTACGAGAGCAACTACAACGTCGGTACGGTGGATTTCGCGGTCCAGGACGGCATCCTGACCGTGCGCGCCCCGAAGGACTCGGCGGGCGTGTTCCGGACGGTGGACTGAGCCGCGGCGCAAAGTCCCGTCCGAAGAAATGTGCCCGTGCGCTGCGCAGCCCCCAGCCGGGGAAGACGCGCAGTCGCTCCGTGCGGCTGGGGCTCCGTCGCCTTGAAGTTCCTGCGGCGCGCGGCAGGCATCCGCAGCGGGCTTCCGCACGTCCTCCGGCAAAACCCTGATGGTTTT
>CACXDR010000377.1 GCA_902766415.1 uncultured Lachnospiraceae bacterium | reverse complement strand
GATATGGCATACGTCCTTGCGGCGGCTGCCGACAAGGCGATGCAGGCCGAGGGCGGCGAGGTCACCAGGGACGGCATGATGCACGGTATGGAGGAGACCAAGTACGACGGCGTCACCGGTGACGTCTACTTCACCGAAGGCAACGAGTGGGAGCGCGACTACCTGATCCTCAAGGTCGAGAACGGCCAGTTTACGCTGGACCAGGATTCATAAGGCGCGCGGCAGGAAACAGAACAGTTTAAGCCGTTTTCACTGGCGGGCGGGCACGTTGTATTCAGCAGTCCGCCCGCCAAATCCATATACAAAGGGGAACCACCATGACAATAGTGATTCAGCAGATCATCAACGGTCTTGCGACAGGCGGCATCTACGCGCTGATCGCGATCGGCTGGACGACCGTTTTCGGCATTGTCGGGATCATCAACTGGACACACGGGGAAGTCTACATGATCGGCGCGTACACCGGCTTCTTCCTCACGACGTACGCGCATATGTCCCTGGTCCCCGCGCTCCTTGTGTCCATGGCTGCCGGGGCTGCCGCGGCGATGCTTCTTGACCAGTTCGGCTACGTGCCCCTCCGCAAAAAGGGCGCGCTCGTCAAATCGGGATTTATCACAGCCCTGGGACTTTCGACCTTCGTCCGGTATTCCGCAAACGCGGCATTCACGGCGGACCCGAAGGTATATCCGGAGCTGATGCACTATGAGCTGCTTACGCTTTTCAGGATCGGGGGCACGGAGATCACCATGAGCTCCATCCACCTGAAGATCCTGGTCGGCTCCATGATCATCATGGCGGTCCTCCAGCTGTTCTTTACGAGGACCATCATCGGGAAGGCGATGATGGCAGGCTCCCAGGACATGAAGACCCTGGCGCTGATGGGCGCGGATTCCGAGCTCCTCATCAAGGTGACCTTCGCGGTCAGCGGCGCGCTCGGCGCCGCGGCAGGCTTCTTCATGGGGACGCTCTACACGATCTTCCCGACTATGGGCGCACTGGCCGGCCTTAAGGGCTGGGCCTGCGCGATCCTCGGGGGCATCGGCAGCATTACCGGCTCGCTGATCGGAGGCCTCCTGGTCGGCATGGCGGAGACGCTGACCTCCGGCCTGGTCTCCACAGGCTACAAGGACGCGATCAGCTTCGCCATCATGATCATCGTCCTCCTGATCAGGCCCACCGGACTTATGGGCTACAAGTTTGAAGAGAAAGTCTGAGGAGGTGCACTGTGACAGAAAAGAAAACAGCCCGCCTCTTCAGGGAGGGCGAATGGTTCTTCGGCCTGAGCGGCAGGGCGAATTTCCTGATCTCGCTCGTGATCGTGCTGGTGTTCTGCTTCCTTGACCAGGTCATCCCCGGCTCGAAGCTGATCATCCCGAACTTCATCAAATACATCGCGGTCGTCTGCCTGATCTACGCGATCGCGAGCATGGGGATCAATTTTTATTCCGGCTACCTCGGCGAGACGTCCCTGGGCCACGCGGCTTTCTACGGGATCGGCGCCTACATGACCGGCTTCCTCACGACAGCCATGGGCCTTGATTTCTGGCTCACGATCCCGCTCGGCATGGCCGGCGCGGCCATTGCGGCCGTCCCCATGGCGCTTGCAGGAAGGCGTGTGAAGGGGTCCTTCATGACCGTCATCACCTACGCCTTCTGCGAGATCATCCGCTACGTCGTCATCAACACGGACGAGCTCGGCGGCTCAGCCGGCATCCCCGGGATCAAGGCGCCGGAGATCCTCGGCGTCAGGATCACCAAGGTCCCGTTCCTTCCCTCCAACAAGGACGGCTACATCCTGATCCTCTATGTGATCGTCGTGTTCATCGCGCATTTTACCTGGAAGTTCGTCCATTCCCGCGAGGGCTACGCGGTCTCCGCGATCCGGGAGGACGCCATCGCGGCCGAGGCCATGGGCATCAACGTGAAGGGCTACCGGATGAAGTACATCATCGTCTCGGCGGTGATCTGCAGCCTCGCGGGCAGCTTCTACGCGGTGTTCGCGAACCTTGTGGACCCGAACCTCCTGAGCGCGACGCTGTCCATCAACATCTTTACCATGCTGGTCATAGGAGGCCGCAGGAGCATCAAGGGCGCGATCCTCGGCGGTTTTATCGTCGTGATCCTCCCGGAGGTCCTGAGAGGCGTACAGGGCCTTGCAGGCCTGTCCTTCGACCCATGGTACATCCTATACGGCCTCATGCTCATCGCCATCATGCGCTTCCGCCCGGAGGGACTCCTGGGCGTGCGCGAGTAAGGGGGCGCGTATGGGTAGAACAGGAATACCGTCAGGGAATATGAGGAAAGGAGGACGGGGCTGATGCAGGGACACGCGGAAGACATTCTTTTAAGCACAGAAAAGCTGACCAAGGCGTTCGGCGGCATCGTCGCGAACTCTGAGATCGACTTCCGGATAAAGAGGGGGGAGATCGTCGCGATCATCGGCCCGAACGGGTCCGGGAAAACGACCTTCTACAACCTCCTGACCGGGATCACGCCGGTGACCTCGGGAAAGGTCTTTTTCGAAGGGAAAGAGATCACCGGGATGAAGCCGGACCAGATCACGAAGAGCGGCATCAGCCGCACCTTCCAGAATATCCGCCTTTTCGGCAACATGACCGCGGCGGAAAACATCACGGTCGCGCGCCACTGCCGCACCTCCTCGGGCCTCTGGGACGCGCTGACGGTCTCCGCGAAGCAGAAGAACGAGATCGCCTCGAACGCCGGCTTCGTGGAGAGGTGCCTCGATTACGTAGGGATCCTGGACAAGAAGGACTGGAAGGCGAAAAACCTCCCGTACGGCATGCAGCGGCGCCTTGAGATCGCCCGCGCGCTTGCCACAGAGCCGAAGCTGATCCTGCTGGACGAGCCGGCGGCGGGCATGAACCCGAAGGAGAAGGACGAGCTCCTGGAGATCATCAGGAAGCTTTCGAAGGACGGGTATTCCATCATCCTGATCGAGCACGCGATGCGCGTCGTCATGAACATCGCGGAGCGCGTCGTCGTCTTCGACCACGGGCACAAGATCGCGGACGGGCTGCCGGACGAGGTCCGGAACGACCCGGTCGTCATCGAAGCATATCTCGGGAAGGGGGCCAGCGCGGATGGAACTGCTTAAAGTCGAAAACCTTAACGTGTTTTACGGGAACATCCACGCGCTGAAGGGTATCAGCCTCCGCGTGGAGGAGGGGGAGATCGTCTCCCTGATCGGGGCGAACGGCGCGGGAAAGACCACGCTCATGTCCGCGGTCATGAACCAGATCCCTTCCTCCGAAGGGACCGTGACCTTCATGGGGGCCCCGTTAAAGGGCGTCAGGACCTCGCAGATCGTGAAGCAGGGCATGACGCTGGTCCCGGAGGG
>CACXDR010000376.1 GCA_902766415.1 uncultured Lachnospiraceae bacterium | reverse complement strand
CCGATATCAAGCTGGACGAGGAGGCAAGACTGGTCGGCGGCCTTAAGATCATCGGCACCGAGCGCCACGAGGCGCGCCGTATCGACAACCAGCTGCGCGGACGTTCCGGCCGCCAGGGCGACCCGGGAGAGTCCCGCTTCTACATTTCCCTTGAGGATGACCTCATGCGCCTGTTCGGCTCCGAGCGCCTCATGGACATGTTCAACGCGCTCGGCGTCCCGGAGGGCGAGCAGATCGAGCACCGCATGCTCACGAACGCCATCGAGAAGGCGCAGATGAAGATCGAGACCAACAACTTCGGCATCCGTGAAAACCTGCTGAAGTACGACCAGGTCAACAACGAGCAGCGTGAGATCATCTATTCCGAACGCAACAAGGTCCTGAACGGCGACAACATGCGCGAGACCGTCATGGTCATGCTGAACAACGTCGTCGAGAACGCGGTGAACAGGGTCGTCACGGACGATGTTCCCGCTGAGAAATGGGATTTCCGTGAGCTGAACAAGATCCTGCTTTCCGTCATCCCGATGGAGCCGGTCAACCTGACCGAGGACCTCGCGGGCCTCAAGAAGGCGGAGGTCACCCACAGGCTCAAGGAAGCAGCGACCCGCTTCTATGAGATGAAGGAAGCGGAGTTCCCGGGCGGCGAGCAGATCCGCGAGCTTGAGCGCGTGGTCCTCCTGAAGATCATCGACGCGAAGTGGATGCAGCACATCGACGACATGGAGCAGCTCCGCCAGGGCATCGGCCTCACTGCCTACGGACAGAGAGACCCGCTCGTCGAGTACAAGATGGAAGCCTACGACATGTTCTCGGAGATGACGAGAAGCATCGAGGAGGAGACCATCCGCGTGCTCACGCACCTGAAGGTCGAAATGAAGGTCGAGCGCGAGCCGGCGGCCCAGGTCACGGGCACCAACCGCGATGAGTCCGTAAAGAAGCAGCCGGCAAAGAAGACCGGCCAGAAGATCTACCCGAACGACCCGTGCCCCTGCGGCAGCGGGAAGAAGTTCAAGCAGTGCCACGGCAGGAAGCTCTACAGGGACAACCAGTGAGCGGAACGCCGGAAGTGATTGGCGAAACAGAAGGAGAATCCTGTGGTCGAATTAGATAACATGAAATATACGCTGTCCACCTACGAGAAGCCGCTCCAGGAGGTGAAGGAATCCCTGGACCTTGAAAACAAGGAGAAGCGGATCGCCGAGCTGGACCGCATGATGGAAGAGCCGACGTTCTGGGACAATCCCGAGGAGTCCACGAAGATCGTCCGCGAGAACAAGGGTCTCAAGGATACCGTGGAGCGCTGCAGGAACCTGGAAACGCAGTTCGAGGACCTCGGCGTCATGATCGAGATGGGCAACGAGGAGAACGACGCGGAGATGGTCCCCGAGATCAAGGAGATGCTTGATGATTTCATCAAAAATCTCGAGGAGCTGAAGGCGGAGACCCTCCTGACCGGAGAGTACGACGCGAACAACGCGATCCTGCGCCTGAACTCGGGCGCGGGCGGCACGGAGTCGAGCGACTGGTGCTCCATGCTTTACCGCATGTACACCCGCTGGGCCGAGAAGCAGGGCTACCAGGTCGAGGTCCTTGACTATCTGGACGGCGACGTCGCGGGCATCAAGTCGGTCACCATCCAGGTGAACGGAGAGAACGCCTACGGACGTCTCCGCTCCGAGCACGGCGTGCACCGCCTGGTGCGCATTTCCCCGTTCAACGCGGCAGGAAAGCGCCAGACGTCCTTCGTCTCCTGCGACGTCATGCCGGAGCTTTCGAACGACATCCACGTCGAGATCAACCCGGACGATATCCGTGTGGACACCTACCGCTCCAGCGGCGCGGGCGGCCAGCACATCAACAAGACCTCGTCCGCGATCCGCATCACCCACCTGCCGACCGGCATCGTGGTCACCTGCCAGAACGAGCGCAGCCAGTTCCAGAACAAGGACAAGGCAATGCAGATGCTGGAGGCGAAGCTCTTCATGCTGGAGCAGCAGAAGCAGGCCGAGGCGGCGGACGAGATCCGCGGCGTCGTGAAGGACAACGGCTGGGGCAGCCAGATCCGTTCCTACGTCCTGCAGCCCTACACCATGGTCAAGGACCTGCGCTCGGGCTTCACGACGGGCAACGTCAACGCTGTCCTCGACGGCGACCTGAACGACTTCATCAACGCGTACCTGACCTGGCAGTCGCTCGGCTGCCCGGATGTGAAGGGCGCGGCGGATGCTGACTGACGCGGAGGGAGCCTGCGGCCCGGACGGCAGCATCGTCCGCCGGACCCGGCAACAGAACAGTATCCCGGTAAAAAGGAAAGCTATATGGAAGAAACCGGAAAGTATTTTGTCGTGCGGAAGAAAGCGGTCCCCGAGGTGCTTCTGAAGGTCGTCGAGGCCAAGATGTACCTGAGCGCCGACCGCCGCATGACGGTGAAGGAAGCTGCGGACCGTGCCGGTATCAGCCGCAGCTCTTTCTATAAATATAAGGATGACATTTTCCCGTTCAGCGAAGGCGCGCGCGGGCGCATGCTCACCCTTTCCATCGAGATCCTGGACGAGCCGGGGCTCCTCTCGGATCTCATCGCGGTCATCGCGGTGTACCACGCGAACATTATGACCATTCATCAGTCCATCCCGGTGAACGGCCTCGCAAGCGTCTCGCTTTCCGTCGAGGTGCTGAAGGAAACAGGGAACCTGTCCCGGATGGTCGAGGAAATGGAAGCGATCCGGGGCGTGAAGGACGTAAAGATCCTTTTAATGGAATGAACCCCCGCGGGGGCATGAAGCAGCCTGCCGGCGGATGAACGGAAGGCCGGGATTCAAGGAGATATATTATGATCAATACAGCGATTATGGGCTGCGGGACCATCGGTTCCGGCGTGTACGAAACTATTGTGCAGAATCAGGAGATCATAAGGAAGGAGATCGGCGACAGCATCCGGGTAAAAAAGATCCTGGACTTAAGGACCTTCCCGGGCGAGCCGTTCGCGGACCTCGTCACTGCTGATTTCAGCGAGATCGAAAATGACCCGGAGATCTCCATCGTCGTGGAGACCATGGGCGGGACAAAGCCCTGCTACGCGTTCGTGAAGGCCTGCCTCTTAAAGGGCAAGCACGTCGTCACGAGCAACAAGGCGCTCGTCGCGGCGCACGGGACGGAGCTTCTTCAGATCGCGCGCGAGAAGAACGTGAACTTCTTCTTCGAGGCGGCGGTCGGCGGCGGCATCCCGGTGATCCGCACGCTCGGCACGGGCTACGCGGGACAGGAGATCCAGGAGATCAGCGGCATTCTGAACGGCACGACGAACTTTATCCTCACCAAGATGGACCGCGAGGGCGCGGACTTCGCGGAGACGCTGAAGGAGGCGCAGGACCTGGGATACGCGGAGCGGAATCCCGAGGCGGATATCGAGGGCCATGACACCTGCCGGAAGATCTCCATCCTTGCATCCCTCGCGGAGGACGCGGAGGTGAACTTCGAGGAGGT
>CACXDR010000375.1 GCA_902766415.1 uncultured Lachnospiraceae bacterium | reverse complement strand
GAAATCGACCTTGTTCTCGACGACGTTCCTGACACCGATCGCGGAGATCATGCCGTAAAGGATGAAGCTGATGCCGCCGATGATGGAAGCCGGGAGCGAGGAGATGATCTGCGCGAACTTCGGGATGAAGGACAGCACGATCGCGTACACCGCGGCAAGGCGGATGACGCGCGGGTCATAGACGTGGGAGAGCTCCAGGACACCGGTGTTCTCGCCATAGGTCGTGTTTGCCGGGCCGCCGAAGAAAGCGGACATCGCGGTCGCAAGGCCGTCTCCGACCAGCGTGCGGTGCAGGCCCGGGTTCTCGATAAAGTTCTCGCCGACCGTCGCGGAGATCGCGGACATGTCGCCGATGTGCTCCATCATGGTCGCGATCGCGATCGGGGCCATGACAAGGATCGCGGTGATGTCGAACTTGCAGATCTGGAAGTTCGGAAGGCCGACCCAGGACGCCTGCGAAACGCCGGAGAAGTTAAGGATCATGGATCCGTCCGGGTTCGCGATGCCGGTCATGTTCATGCCGAGCGCGACCGCGTAGGAGATCACGACGCCCATCAGGATCGGGATGATCTTGAACAGTCCCTTACCCCAGATGTTAAAGCAGATGACCGTTGCCAGCGCGATGAACGCGAGGAACCAGTTGACGGTGCAGTTGTTGATCGCGGAGCCCGCGAGCGACAGTCCGATGCAGATGATGATCGGGCCTGTGACGACCGGCGGGAGGAACCGCATGACACGCTTCACGCCGAGCACCTTGATGACCAGCGAAAGCAGCAGGTACAGAAGGCCGGCGACCACGATGCCTCCGCAGGCGTACGGAAGCTTTTCCCCGTAGGTCATGTCGGCGTAGATGCCGCTGTTCAGCTCAGCGACGGTCGCGAAGCCTCCCAGGAAGGCGAAGGACGATCCGAGGAACGCCGGGATCTTCCACTTGGAAATGAAATGAAAGAACAGTGTGCCGAGACCCGCGAAGAACAGGGTGACCTGGACGGAAAGCCCTTCCCCGTGGAAATAGCTGTCTACCAGGATCGGGACAAGGATCGTGGCCCCGAACATGGCGAACATGTGCTGCAGTCCCAGCAGCAGCATCTTCGGCGTGCCCAGTGTCCGCGCGTCGTAGATGGCATCCGCCTTCTTTTCGTACTGACTCATTATTTACCCCCTTTGTTGTAGATCCGAAAATATACCATCAGAAAGAATACATCCTGACAAATAAGAAGTCCAGTCCAAATTTTCTTTGGACCGGACTTCTTTATGGTGTGCTTCTTTTATTTTATGCTTCTTTTATTCTGTGTTTCTTTTATTCTGTGTTTCTTTTTTCAGTGACCCATGCAGCTGTTGACCCAGCTGATGAAATTCTCCGTGGACTCCCCGGTGCGCTCCGCCATGGTGTGGCCCTTGCCCCAGACCGTCTCGAAGTCGACCTCCGTGCCCGGCCGGTACTGCGCCGCCGCAAGCGCGAGGTTCACCTCCGTGGTGAGCGCCGTATCGCTCTGGGTGATCCCCGTCCGGATGCGCCAGAACTCCGCCGGCCGGCTGGTCTCATAGCCGCCGCCGGTCTTTAAAAGGTAGTAGAGCGGGTCGTACATGTTGACGCGCGTCTGCATGTCCGTCCCGGTGAAGTCCTTTGCCTCAAGGTCTTCTTTAAACGCGGCCTCGTACTTCGTGCCCTTGACAAGCTCCGCGAGCACCGGGTCAAAATGCGCGCCCTCTCCGTCGCCGAAGCCGAAGAGCGTATTCTCTCCCTGGCCGCGGTCCAGCTGGTCGAACGCGCCGAGGCTCTTGCCCGCCGTTTTCTGCGCCCTGCAGAAATCCTTTAGCGAGGAGATCCTGACGGTGCCGGTCGCCTCGTTATAGTCCACCCAGGTGAACTGCGCGTTCAGGGCATTCACATATTCCGCGGGCGTCTGGTAGGTCCCGGTGAGGCTCACCGCCGCCTGCGTCCCGCCATTCCGCTTTACGTGGTCAAAGGCTGAATAGTCGGTCTGGTCCTTCGCCGGGGCGTTCGGCCCCCCGACCATCCCCTCGGGCACGCCGCTCGGGCGGACGTGCTTTCCGGACGATGCCGACGCGTCATACGGGAACTCCGTGTCCGCGAGGAAGTTTTCAAGCGAAGTCTCCACCACGCCGCAGAGATAGTCGTAGTAGCTGCCCTTCTGAAAGATCCCGTCGGAGGACTCGAGAAGCTCCAGCTTTTCGCCGAACCCGTCCTCGAGCTCCAGCCCGTTGATATACGCGGCGAAGGCCTCCGCCATGCCGTCGGAAAGCTTCTGCTGCTCTTCTGAAAGGCCGCTCCGCGTCGCCCCGAGGTTCCACTCGTAGGCCTCGTCCGCGATGTTAAGGCTCGTGACCGGGCACCAGCACATGGAACCCCTGACCGCATCGCTCACGCCGGACACCGCGCCCATCTCCTTAAGGTAAGGCTCGTAAAGCGCGCTGTTTCCGCTTGCCCCGAGGATGGCGCTCTGCGCGCCGCCGCCGCTCATGCCCTCCGTGAAGACGCTGTCCTCGGCGCCCGGGAGGAGCCCTGCCCCGGCGTTGTACCGGTAGTAGCGGATCGCCGCCTTAAGGTCCGCCACGCCGAGCGGCGCGCCCTGCTCCCGCCCGCGGCAGCCCGCGAAGAGGAGGATCATTCCCTGGTCCGTGTAGTCCTTCACGCTTCCGTAGCCGAAGGAGCTGTCATACGCCGTCGGGGCTGCCATGGCCATGTAGCCGGGCGTATTGACCGGGACGATCACAGGCGCCGTTTCCGCGGTGTAGTTTCCGACCTTGTTTCCGTTCCGGATCTTGCAGGTATAGAGCCCGTCACTGTTCTTCTCCGCCTCGAAAAAGCCTCCGGGCACGAAGAAGCCGAGGGTCTGGTACTCGTCCTCGGCAGGGAACTCGCAGTAGGAAAGTCCGGTTTGCCAGTAGACGTCGTCCGCCTCATTGTAGTTCCACTTCGCCATGTCGACCGCCGGGAGCTTCGTGACCGCCGTGCTTCCGATCACATCGCCCGGCTTTTCCGCGCCGGCGGCCGCGCTCTGGTCCTCCGCGCTTTCCCAGCCGGCAGGGGCGCCGCCTGTCTCGGCTGCCTGGCCCGTGGTCTCAGCCGCGCCTGTCTCCGCAGCGCCTGTCTCCGCAGGCTGCGCCGCCGTGGTCTCCTTCGCGCCGCCTCCCTGTCCGCAGGCAGAGAGCGCGAACACCGCTGCCGCTGCCGCGAGGAGGAGCCTTCCGCTTCTCATGTATCTTCCTGTCATAGTCGTTCTCCGTTTCTTTTTTTAAGATCCCGTCCGCGGGACATAAAGCCCCGCGCGAAGGCTGCCGTCACACCGGACAGTTTCCCTTTTCCCGGGCGCTGCCGCGGCAGGAAGGGAACTGCTTGTTATTTTTATATCATGTTTTCGTGACCCCGTTGTGAAGCGTTCATGAATATTTCCTGTACTTCTTATTAAAGTACCACAGGCGGGACTTGCGCTCCGGGCGCGTGCGTGTCCCCGGGGAGAACTATGCTTCCGGTGCCCCGCGGGCGATGCTCCCGGGGCAAAGCTCCTGCAGAAACAGGGAACCCCCTCCGGAGCGGCTCCGGAAGGGGTCCTTGTTAAGAGGAGTTATATGTGCCTGCACAGCTTTCCTGCGGGGACGCCGCGCGGGTTCCATATCATGTGAAGTATTTTGCCTTGATCTCTTCTGTCGGCATCTTTTCGCCGGTCCAGAGCTCAAAGGAGGCAGCGCCCTGGTAGAGGAGCATGTACATGCCGTTGAAGGTCTTAAGTCCCGCCTCGCGCGCCATCTTAAGAAGCTCCGTCTCGCGCGGCTCGTAGATGACGTCGGAGACGACCAGCCCCTCGTGGAAGTAGGACGGGTCCGGGATCAGGCACCCCGGGATGCGCGCCATGCCGACCGGGGTCGTGTTGAGGAGGATGTCCGCGTCCGCAATGCTTTTCTTCATCTGGTCAAGGTCCTTAATGTCGTGGAGGGTGACCTTGCAGGCGGTCTGCTCGTTCAGCTGCTGCACGATATTCTCGACGCGCGGCCAGAAGGCGTCGCGCGCGTTGAACACGTCGATGGACCTGACGCCGTCGATCGCGGCCTGCACGAGGATCGCAGTGCCGGCGCCGCCGGCGCCGAGCTGCACCATGCGCTTCCCGACCGGGTCCACGCCCGCGTCAAGCGCGCTCCGCATCCAGCCGATGCCGTCCGTGGTGGTGCCGGTCAGCCTGCCGTTGTCGTTGATCACGGTATTGACCGCGCCGGTGATCCTGGACGCCGGGGACAGCTCGTCGACCAGGAGCGCCATGTCGTTCTTGTCCGGCATGGTGAGGTTGAAGCCCCGCGCGCCCATGGCGACAAGGCCGCGGACCGCCGTCTCGAGATGGAGCGGCGTCACGTCGAACGCCAGGTACTCATAGTCAAGGTCAAGAAGCCTGCATGCCTCATTGTGCATGGCCGGGGAAATGCTGTGCGCGACCGGGCTGCCTAAAAGGCAGAGAAGCTTCGTATGT
>CACXDR010000374.1 GCA_902766415.1 uncultured Lachnospiraceae bacterium | reverse complement strand
TTCGGCAAATCTGATCAAGTCCAACGCGATCTGGCTGGTGTTTATCGCTGAGGTCATTATTTTCGCCATCGCCAGCGGAGGGACTTTCCTTACCCCGAACAACATTGTCAACATTTCCCGCCAGGTGTCCTACTACGGAATCGCTTCTATCGGCATGACGTTCGTCATCCTGATCGCGGGGATCGATCTTTCCATCGGTTCCATCATCACCTTCGTGAACGTCGTCTGCGCGTACATGATGGTGAACATGGGCATGAACATGTGGGTCGCCGTGATCATTTCCCTGATCCTTGCGACCGCCATCGGAACCCTGAACGGCAGCATGGTCGCTTCCATCGGCATCCCGGCCCTGATCGCGACCTTCGCGTCCCAGACCATCTTTGAAGGTATCTCCTACCTGATCTCCGGCGGACGCCCGATCTCCGGCTTCACCCCGAACTTCGGCATCTTCGGCCGCTGGTCCGTGGGCCCGGTCCCGGTCTGCGCCCTGATCATGATCGCCTGCTTCGCGCTGGGCAGCTTCATCCTGAACAAGTCCTACTTCGGCCGCTATTTCTACGCGATCGGCGGCAACGAGGAGGCAGCTGAGCTTTCCGGTATCCGCGTTAACCGCGTGAAGTACCTCATCTATGCCCTGTCCGGCTTCTTCGCGGGCCTCGCGGGCATCGTCCTCCTTTCCCGTTCCGGCTCCGCGCAGAGTACGGTCGGTAAGGGACTTGAATTCGACGTCATCACCTGCGTCGTGCTGGGCGGCGTGTCCGTCAACGGCGGCGTCGGCAGGATGTCCGGCGTCGTGGCCGGCGTTCTGATCATCGGCTCCCTCACCAACGGCATGATCCTCATGGACGTCAGTGAGTATACGCAGATGGTCGTCAAGGGCCTTGTCCTTGCCATCGCGGTCGGTATCGACTGCATGTCCAAGAAGCACCAGTCGTCATAAGATCATCATCTGGAGGATCGGACTATGAGCGCAAAAGAGAGGATCATCAGCGGGAAGACCGCCCTGGGGATCGAATTCGGATCCACAAGGATCAAGGGCGTGCTTGCGGACTACGACGGGAACGTCCTTGCGGTCGGAGAGCACGTCTGGGAGAACCATCTGGTAAACGGGATCTGGACCTATGAGCTTTCGGAAGTGGAGGCCGGCCTCCGCTCCTGCTACAGCGCACTCAGGAACGACGTGAAAGAAAAGTACGGCATGGTGCCGGAGACCTTCGGCGCCATCGGCGTCAGCGCCATGATGCACGGCTACATCGCGCTTGACAAAGAAGACCGGCAGCTTGCGCCGTTCCAGACCTGGAGAAACACGAACACCACCGCGGCGGCGGATGAGCTCACGGAGCTTCTGCAGTTCAATATCCCGCTCCGCTGGTCCGCGGCGCACCTTTACCAGCGGATCCTTGACGGGGAGCCGCATGTTAAGGAGATCGCGTCCGTCTTCACGCTGGCAGCCTACGTGCATTACAGGCTGACCGGGAAGAAGGTCATCGGTATAGGCGACGCGGCCGGGATGTTCCCGATCGATTCCGACGCCCTGGATTACGACCAGCGGATGGTCGGGCAGTTCGATGAGCTCCTCGCGAAGCACGGCTGCTCCCTGAAGCTTAGGGAGGTCTTCCCGGCAGTGCTCGCGGCCGGACAGGATGCAGGCGTCCTCACCGAGGAAGGCGCGGCCATGATCGACGAGGCCGGTTTCCTGAAGGCAGGGATCCCGCTTTGCCCGCCCGAGGGCGATGCCGGCACCGGCATGGTGGCGACCAACTCCGTGGCGCCGCGGACGGGAAACCTCTCCGCGGGCACCAGCACCTTTGCCATGATCGTGCTCGAGAAGCAGCTTGAGAAGCTGCACCGCGAGATCGACATGGTCACCACGCCCTCCGGCTTCCCCTGCGCCATGTCCCACGCCAACAACGGCACCTCGGACCTGAACGCATGGGTCGGAATGTTCCATGAGTTCTGCGGGCTTATGGGCATGGAGGCGGATATGGGTACCCTCTTCGGGAAGCTGTACACCCACTCC
>CACXDR010000373.1 GCA_902766415.1 uncultured Lachnospiraceae bacterium | reverse complement strand
GCAGGCGGACCCGTCGGAGCTTGGCCAGTTTACCGTGAAGACGGACGGAAACACCATGGAGATCGCCCTTTACTCCAATCCGACGACCGGCTACGAGTGGACCGCGTCCGCGATGGACGAGGCGGCGGTGAAGATCGTTTCGGACGAGTTCCGCGAGGCGGACCACGCGGCCGGCATGACCGGCGTCGGCGGGATCCAGGTCTTTAAGCTCGAGGCCCTGAAGGAAGGCACCTCGGACGTGAAGATCACGTACGCGCGCCCCTGGGAGAACCGCATCCCGCTTTTCACGGAGACCTTCAGCATCACCTACGACGGGAAGGAGATCTCGTGGGAGCATGAATCCGTGGAGGCGCCAAAGGCGGAACAGCTGCCGCGCTTCATCTATGTGGGCAACGACGTCCCGCTCCGCCTGATCTGCGATTACATGATCGACCATTACGGGACAGACGCGCCGGAGGAGGTCACCATTCCGTCCCCCATCGTCGTTGAGATGAAGGAGACGGAGAGCGGGGAGACGCTGGTATACGGCAACTTCATGACCTACGACTACATCGCCGACGGGCACCAGTTCGTCACGCGCGGCGGCGGGTCCTGGCCCGGCTGCATGCATATCGCGGAGACGGACCACGGATATGCCGTCACCGAATTCGAGTGCGCGACAGATGGCGCCGGCATGGAGGAGAGCCTTCTTAAGATCTGCGGCGGGGACGAGAAGCTCTGCGACAGGATCGTGAAGGCGATGGACAGGGGATCGGACGATGCCGTTTCCACCAGGAAGTTCTTCCTGGGCATCTACGTATCGAACTTCGACCTCGACATCACCGGGTACGTGGACAGTGTCGGCGAGGAGCCGGAGGAGATCTTCTGACATAAATAAAGATGTTTCAGCGGTTTCAGCGCCCGGCAGGCAGTGCCGGGCGTTCATATTTCGTTCATAATGTATTCAAAAAACTTTTACGGCGGAAACATGGATTGTTCTTGATTCCTTCCTATACTAAAGATGCAGCCGGTTAACAGGCAGCTGTCAGAAAAACTTTTTTTCATATACTTTGGGCAGGTGATCATTCACCTGCCCTCCTCCCTTTTTATGGGGAAAAAGGAGGGGCCTGATATGAGACCTGTCATTCTTATGACCGCGGGGCTCCGGGATACGGACCGGGGGCTCACAGAGCAGTATCTGTTTTTCAACTACGCAAAAGCCATCGAGGCGCAGGGCGCCATTCCGGTGTCCACCTGCGCGGACCCGGGGGAGCTTCTTGAAGAGCTCGCGGACCGCGCCGACGGGCTCTGCCTCACCGGCGGGTGCGATATCGCCGCGGAGCTCTTCGGGCAGGCGCGTTCGCAGTACAGCGGGAAGCCGGACCCCTGGCGGGACGCACAGGAACTGTATCTCTGCCGGCTGTTCCTTGAAAGGAAGAAGCCGGTCCTCGGGATCTGCCGCGGCCTGCAGATGATCAACACCGCGCTGGGCGGCGATCTGGTGCAGGACCTGAAGGATGAAAAGGGGCTCGACCACCCCAACCACGCCGTTCACAGCGTGCGGAGCGCGGAGGGGAGCTGGTTCCGGGAGACGTTCGGTGAGAGCTTCCTCGTTAACAGCTATCACCACCAGGCGATCGGCCGTCTGGGAGACGGCCTCAGGGTCACGGTCACGGCGGAGGAAGGGCGGATCATCGAGGCGGTCGAGCATGAGACGCTCCCGGTATTCGCGGTCCAGTGGCATCCGGAGCGCCAGACAGGGGAACATCCCTACGATCCGGAGGCGGCGGACATGACGCCGGTCTTCCGCCGTTTTGTGGATGCCTGCAGAAAGTAAAACAGGCACCGCGCAGGAAATTCCGAATTTTACAAGAATCGCGGGCGGATTTGTGCTACGTTTTTTACAGGCGGCAGAGATCCCGGTTTCTGCTGTTTTCAGCAGTGGCAGTACATAGAAAGGAGTTTCCAATGATCAAGGTAGCGGCAGTACAGAGATGCAGCAACGGAACCAAGGAATTCAATATTAATGAGACCGTCAGCCTTATCCGCAAGGCGTGCAGCGAGCACCCGGGACTGGACCTCATCGTCTTCCCGGAGGACAATAACGCGTTCGAGCCTACGCATGAAGAGGCGCTGGCAGCAGCGGAGACGCTGGACGGACCGTATATCACCGCGCTGAGGAAGGTCGCGGCAGAGCTCAAGGTCAACGTCCATACCGGCAGCTTCACGGAGAAGGCAAGCGACGGAAGGGTCCGCAACACGCTGGCGATCATCGGCCGCGACGGCAATATCTGCGGGACCTATTCGAAGATCCATCTTGCGGACATGATGGGCTTCCAGGAGTCCGCCTATGTCGAGCCCGGCTCGAAGCTCGGCCTTATCGAGACCGATATCGGCAAGATCGGCGTCATGATCTGCTATGACATGCGCTTCCCGGAGCTCGGAAGATCCCTCGCCCTGGCAGGCGCGGACTATATCGTCGCCTGCTCGCTGTGGCCGTGCGGCAAGCCGCTCCCGCAGAGGATCGATCACTATAACATCCTCGCAAGGGCGACCGCGATCCAGAACCTCTGCTACGTCGTGGCGTGCAACCAGTACGGAGAAGTCGGCGGCGAGCGCCCGTTCGGCGAAAGCTGCATCATCGACCCGTGGGGCAACGTCATGACCCACGCCGGCGAAGGGACCCAGATCATCTACGCGGAATTCGACCCCGAGTACCAGAAAAAAGTCCGCGCAGGCATCGCCACCTGGGAAAACAGAAGACCGGAACTTTATTTATGATCAGCACCCCGCAAAAAAGGACAACAGCCCCGGAAACAAGCCCGCTTGTTTCCGGGGCTGTTTCCTTTTTTGCGGGGCGGACAAGGCGCGACCCGCACTTAAGGTGCTGACCATAAATAAAGTTAAAAAGCATGGGCGGGCGCGAAGCGGGGCTGTCGCACTAAGGAAAATGCAGACAATGTTCCCCAGGTGTCCGGAGCTTTGCATACAAAAAGCCTAGCGCTCATCGGTCGCT
>CACXDR010000372.1 GCA_902766415.1 uncultured Lachnospiraceae bacterium | reverse complement strand
GCCCGCCGCGACCGCGGAGGCCGCGTACATCGTTCCCGCTACCGCCGGAGATACCAGCGCGTCCGCCATATGCATAAACGATCCCTCCTCAAAAGCGGACGCACGTCAGCCGCCCGCGTTTGAGAAAATACTACCACGCGAAAAATCCCCCCGGAAGCCACCCGGGGGGATGTGTGTTTCGCGCTCTTAGGGTCAGCTCTTCGCGGCCTTTCCGGAAAAAACGCTCAGGAACAGCCGGATCTCGCTGCGCGCGGTCTCAAGGATATCAAATTCTCCTTCGCGCACGCACCAGTCAAAGAGCAGCCCGTAGGACATGCGGCGCATCTTTTCCGCGATCTCCTCGTCGGTGCATTCCCCGCAGACGAACTCCCCGCGCGCTCTCGCCTCGGCGAGGAGACGGCAGACGTACGGGCGGCCGAAGCCGTCCGTGCCCGGCACGTTCTCGTCGGCGTTTTCCACGCGGCGCAGCTGCATCTGGAGGATCTGCGAGCAGGGCCGCGGGCCGAAGCGGCTGATCGATTCGATCTCCCTGCAGAAGAGAGCTTCCAGCGCCTCACCGCTGCTCTCATACGTCCGGTTCTCCAGCTCCTTCAGGAATTCCTCGTCGAGGACCTGGTAGGCCTCGGTGATGATGTCTTCCTTCGCCGTGTAGTAGTGATAAAAGTTTCCGACCGAGACGCCGGCCTTCCGGCAGATCTCGGCGATCGTGGTATCCAGCAGATCCTTTTCCGCAAAAAGCGAAAGTGCGGCCTCCCGGAGACGCCTCTTCGTCTCCTGCGCCTGTTCCTGTCGTTTCGTCATATCGGTTCTACTTCTCCCTCGGTGTCCAGTCACCTGATTTTATTTTGTTACTATCATAGCACAAATTGCGCAATGTGCACGTTTTTTATCTGACAATTGTAATATTTTTTTGTTCACTGTCGCGCGCTTCCCTTTATTTCCCCCTTTTGCCTTGAAATTGATTGAATTTATTTCGCTGAATACTATTCAATATATAAAAAGCCCCGCGGCGGCTGAGGCTGCGGGGCTTTTGCGGTCCGGTCCTGCGTGACCGGCCGGTCCATTATTTCGGAAGTTTTTTCAAAAAATCACGCCCAGGGGTCCTCCGACGCCGGCGGACGGATCCCGACGAGGAGCATCTGCTCCCAGAGATACCAGTTTCCCTCCGAGGGCTTGAAACGGAGCGTCACCTGGCGGGGCGATCCCGCTCCGCCGCTTCGGACGTCAAACCTTTTGTAGCCGTCCTCCGCGAAAACCGAGGCGCTGTCGGAAAGCGCGACCGTATACGGGAGATCCGGCGTGTAATTGTTCTCCGGCACGGCGCCCCTGAAATACGAGCGCGGCAGGTAATCCTGCCCGTCCATAAAACGGTCCCGGATGAACTGCTTCTCCATCGGGGAGAGCGGCCGCGGGCCGCGCAGCTCGTCGAGCATCGCGTAACACGCCTCGCGGTCCGCCGGATACGCGCAGAGCGCGGCGACCGTCAGCGCCGCGACGAACGCGGGGTCGGAACGCCGGCCCTCAAGCAGCTGCCGGAGCTCATCGGCAGACGACGGAAGCTTCTCAAAACGGATCTCCTGCATGTACGGGTCCTCCTTTCACAAACGGCGCGCGTGCGGCACGCGCCGGTGCTTTTCTAAATCCTAACACGGCAGGGCCGGCCGGTTCAAGAACGACGCTGTTCAGATCATTGGTTTTCCTGTATGATGGAGCTGACGGACGCAGAAAAACCGGCGATCGGGAAAGGATTCCGGATATGAAAAAAAGATCAGAAAAGAAAAAATCGGCACCCGCAGCTCTTCTTTCGCAGGTGCTCGCGGCGGTCCTGTCCGCCGTCCTTCTCCTCGCCGGCTGCTCCGGCGGGGGTGGTGCGCAGCCGGACAATTATCCGTACGAGCCGGACACCCCGGCTCCGGCGGCTCACGACGGGCTCTTTCTCTCCGAACACGGAAGCATGCGCTTCAACGGGGACGGAGAAAGTGTCGAGATCGATTTCGACGCCGAGCTGGCAAAGCTGACCGGGCTTCCGGAGGGGCCGCAGGAAGGGACTTACGTCTTCCTGAGCGGCGATCTCCCGCCGCACGGGAGCTTCCCGGTCCGCTACGATACCGCGCATGAAATGCGGATCTCAGCCGGCGGCGTATCCGTCGTGCTCGACGCCGGGATCGCCTCCGAAGACGGCTCGACCGGGCAGGTCGGCGTCAACGTCGTGACGCCCGAACGGATTCCGCTGCTGTTTCACACAGACGGGCGGTTCGTCAGCGTTTTATTCACAAAACAGGAATGACCTCTCCGCCGTCTCCGGTCATCCTTTTCCGGCCGCCCGGCTCGCGATCTCCGTGTAGACGGTCTTTCCGTCCCGCTGCTCGGATTTCATGAGCGAGATCTTCTTCACCATC
>CACXDR010000371.1 GCA_902766415.1 uncultured Lachnospiraceae bacterium | reverse complement strand
TACCTTTTCATGGGGAAGGGAGAGGAGATGACCGGCGGAAGGGAGAAGCCTTCGGTCTGCGCGGACGCGATGGAAGCGCTCATCGGCGCCGTCTATCTGGACGGCGGAATGGAAGAAGCGCGCGGGCTCATTTCCCGCTTCGTGCTCGACGACCTCGAGAAGAACCGGCGTTTTACGGATGCCAAGACCGCTCTGCAGGAAATGGCGCAGCGCCTCGGAAAATCGGTGGAATACAGGACCGTTTCGGAAGAAGGTCCCCCGCACAGGAGAGTCTATACGGTCGAAGCGCTCGTGGACGGCGTCCGGGCGGGCGGAGGGACCGGTTCGGGAAAGAAAGCAGCCCAGCAGGAAGCGGCGAAAGACGCCATCAGCAGCTGGAAGGAAGGATAAACACTCCGTATGTATCTTAAATCGATCGAAGTACAGGGCTTCAAATCATTTGCCCATAAGATGAAGTTCGAGTTCCACAACGGCATTACGGGCATCGGCGGGCCGAACGGGAGCGGCAAGAGCAACGTCGCCGACGCGGTACGATGGGTGCTCGGGGAACAGAGCGCGAAGCAGCTCCGCGGCGGGAACATGCAGGACGTCATCTTTGCCGGGACGGAGATCCGCAGGCCCCAGAGCTTCGCGTCCGTTTCCATCACCCTCGACAATTCCGACCATACGCTCGACATCGATTACGACGAAGTGACCGTGCAGAGAAGGCTTTACCGTTCGGGAGAGAGCGAATACCTTCTCAACGGGACGAACGTGCGTCTCCGGGACGTCTATGAGCTTTTCTACGATACCGGGATCGGCAAGGAGGGATATTCCATCATCGGCCAGGGCCGGATCGACCGGATCATCAGCGGCAGGAGCGAGGAAAGAAGGGAACTGTTCGACGAGGCGGCCGGCATCGTCAAATTCAAAAGAAGGAAAGCGACCGCCATCAAAAAGCTCGAAAACGAGGAGCAGAACCTGCTCCGCGTGACGGATATCCTGCGGGAGATATCCGGAAGGATCGAACCGCTGAAGAACCAGGCGGAAAAGGCGAGGGAATACCTCGGATACAAAACGCGTCTTCGGGCGCTCGACGTGAACCTCTTCCTCATCGATACGGGGAAGGTCCAGGGCGAACTGGACACGATCGACGAAAACTACAGGATCGCGGAGGACGGGATCCGTGAGAAAAGAGAAGCCTTCGAGAGAACCAAGACGGAGTACGAGGCCATAGAAGAAAACCTCGAGAAGATCGACGCGCAGGTGTCCGCGCTCCGCAAAAAGGAGGAGGAGAACAGCCTTACCGCCGAGCAGCTCCGCGGGCACGCGGAAGTCGTGCGGGAACAGATCCGCTCGATCCTGCAGGAGGACGAACGGGCCAGGACCCGCGGGGAAGTCCTCGCGGGGGAGATCCGGGAGAGGGAGACGAGCCTTTCGGAGAAGAAGGCGGAAGCGGCGTCCTATGCCGCGCAGCTCGAACAGACCGGCGCCGGTCTTTCCGAAAAGGCGGAAGCGCTCTCCGAAGCGGAGGAAGCGCTCCTCCGGAGCCAGAAGGCTTCGGACGAGGCCAAGAGCGGGATCATCGGCCTGCTGGGCGAACGGGCGGCCCTCCAGGGCGCCGTGGAACGCTACGACGCGATGCGGGAGCAGATCAGCATCCGGAGCGCCGGCACGGCGCGCCGCGAGATCGAACTCGCGGAGAGGAAGACACGGGTCGCGGAGGACGTTGCTGCTGCGGCATCCGCGCGGGATGAAGCCGTCCGGGAGGTCGAGTCACTCCGCGGCGGCATCGATCGCGAAAACGGACTCGCGATGGAGAGCCGCAGGAGGCTTGCGGACGCGAACGTCGCGCTTGAAAAAGAAACGGAGACCTATCACAGGGCGGCTTCCCGTCTCGAATCGCTGCGCAGCATCGCGGAGCGGTATGAGGGCTACGGCGGCGCGATCAAAGAGGTGATGTCGCTCCGGGAGAGTGAAAAAGGGATCTGCGGCGTCGTCGCGGATATCCTGAAGGTGGATAAAGAATACGAGACCGCGATCGAGACGGCGCTCGAGGGAAGCATCCGGAGCATCGTGACGGACACGCAGGACGAAGCGAAAAAGCTGATCACGCATCTCCGGACGGAAAAAGCCGGCCGCGCCACTTTCCTCCCGCTGGACGCGCTGAAGAGCCGCGGAAAGGCGGACCGTGCCGTCCTCGAAGAGAAAGGGATCATCGATACGGCCGACCGTCTCGTTTCCGTGGAGAAGCGGTATGCCGTCCTTCCGGAATACCTGCTCGGCAGGATCTTCGTCGCGGAAACGATGGAAGACGCCGTCCGTGTCAGCAGGAAGTTTGACCGCGGCATCGCCGTCGTCACGCTGACCGGCGAATACATCAAGCCCGGCGGGTCCATGACCGGCGGCGCGTTCCGGGGCAGGGAGAACCTTCTCGGACGAAAGCGGGAGATCGGGGAACTGACGAAAGAGACCGCGGAACACCGCGCTGAGATCGACCGCCTGCGCGAAGAGATCGCGGAGGCAAGGAAGACGCGGGACCGGCATCTGTCGGAGGCGCAGCGTTTCCAGGAGCTCCTCCACGAGGCGGAGATCCGCGAGAACACAGCTGAGCTCACGCTGCAGCAGGCAGAAGAAGAACAGGCCCGCATCGCGGACGAACGGAAAGCGCTGGACGAGGAGAAAGCCGCGCTCTCGGTCCAGATCAAAGAGGTCGAGGAAGGAAGGTCCGGCGCGACCGGGGAACTGGCCGGGTCGGAACGCCTCGAACAGGAACTCAACGGAAGAGTCGAAACGCTTTCGCGGGAGGCGGCCTCTCTCGAGGAGAAGAGAAACGCGGCGGCCGCGGCTCTTGAAGAGATTCGTCTCGCGGAAACGGAACTCCGGCAGAAGAAGGCGTTCGCGGAGGATACGGTGGACCGCCTGACGGCGGAGATCGCCGCGCGGTACGCGGAAGCGGAATCGCTTGCCGCCGGGACGGAAGGAAACGCCGCGGCGCTCGCGGAACGGGAGACAGAGATCCGGGAGACGGAAGAAGAGATCGCGAGGATCCCCAAAGAGACGGAAGCCGGCAGGCAGGAGACGCTCCGCCTGACGGAAGAAAAGGCCGCCATGAAGGAGGAACACCGTGGATTCTTCGAAAAGAGAGACGCCCTTTCCGAAGAGATCACGCAGCTTGACAGGGAGATCTTCCGCCTCTCCGCGCAGAGGGATAAACTCCTTGAATCCATTTCCGCACAGACAGAATATCTCTGGGACGAATACGAACTGACGCCCGCGCTCGCGGCGCTCGAAAAACGGGAGGATCTGACGGACCGCGCCGCGATCCGGAAGGAGACAGGCGCCCTCCGCGCGCAGATCCGCCGCCTCGGGGACGTCAACGTCGGCGCGATCGAGGAGTATAAGGAAACGTCGGAACGGTACGAGTTCCTTTCCGCGCAGCATGACGACCTGGTCCGGTCCGGGGAAGCCCTGCGGAAGATCATCGCGGAACTCGATACCGGGATGAGGAAGCAGTTCGCGGAGCAGTTCGCGAAGATCAACCTCGAATTCGACCGCGTGTTCAAGGAACTTTTCGGCGGCGGCACGGGCACGATCTCCCTGGAAGAGGAAGCCGACGTGCTCGAGGCGAACATCGCGATCAGCGCGCAGCCGCCCGGAAAGAAGCTTCAGAACATGCTGCAGCTGTCCGGGGGCGAGAAGTCCCTCACCGCGATCGCGCTGCTGTTCGCGATCCAGAACCTCAAGCCTTCGCCCTT